>NZ_JBEOZN010000077.1:0-47776 GCF_040298085.1 Streptosporangium sp. NPDC001681
AGTGGTCGGGGATCTTCTTCCTGGTCGCCTTCGCGATCATGTCCCTGGTCTGGGACGCCGGCGCCCGCCGGGCCATCGGCCTGCGCAGACCGTACGGCGGGGTCTTCGGCAAGGACCTGCCGAGCGCCCTGCCCGCGCTGGCCCTGCTGCCGGCCCTCACCTACATCGCCTCCTGGGCCGGCTGGTTCGCCTCCCCCGGCGGCTGGGGCCGCAACTGGGCGCAGGCGACCTCGCAGGGCCCGGTGTTCTTCGTCTTCGACTCCTTCCGCTCCTGGCTGAGCTACCACTTCCAGGTGCTGAGCTTCCACACCGGGCTGGCGACCCCGCACAACTACCAGTCGGACCCCTGGTCCTGGCCGCTGCTGCTCCGCCCCGTGGCGTTCTTCTACGAGAGCCCCAAGGGCGCCTGCGGCACCGACAACTGCTCGCAGGCGGTCCTGGGGGTCGGCACCCCGGTCATCTGGTACGGCGGCCTGGCCGCCCTCATCGCCATGGTCGCCTGGTACGTCGCCACCCGCGACTGGCGCGCCGGGGCCGTGCTCCTCGGCTACGTCGCGGGCTGGCTCCCCTGGTTCTACTGGGCGATCGCCGACAACCGGACCATGTTCCTGTTCTACGCGATCCCCATGGTCCCGTTCATGATCCTGGCGATCGTGCTCGCGGCCGGAATGATCATCGGCCCGTCCGGCGCCCCGCCCGGACGGCGGATGACCGGTGCCGCGATCGTGGGGGCCTTCACCCTGCTGGCGCTGGTCAACTTCTGGTGGCTCTACCCGGTGCTCACCGCCGAGATCATCCCCTACGCCGAGTGGAGTTCACGAATGCTTTTCAAGAAAGGCTGGATCTGACAGCTCGCATATGAGCCACTTAGAAGACATTTCCTAGGGTAGGCACCGTGCAGGATCCATTACGTCACGTTCATCGTCAGAGCAGGCCCGCATACGGCAGACTTCGAGGCATGCCTGCACCGGACGTGGCCGCACTCCTGTCGGAGCTGGAGCGTTCCGAACCCGCCTCCGCCGAGCACGCACGCAGCGCGATCGACTGGCTGACCGGTGGCGAGCCACTGGAGACGATCACCGAGCTCAACGTGTGCGAGTTCCTCTGGTACACGTTGCCCTCCAAGGTCACCGGAGACCGCACCGTGATCGCCCACGCGCTGGGCCGGCTGCTGCGGCTGGGCGGCCTGGAGCGCTACGCCGCCCTCTGCTCCTCCCCCACCACCGCCCACATCCTGCGCACCTACGCCCGCCTGGGCGAGGACGCGGGCATGGCGGCCTACCAGAGCGCCCTGGACGCCACGGGCGTGCTCCCGCCCGACGTTCCCGAGCTGCACTGGAGCTCGATCATGGGCCCCGAGGAGCTGGGCGCGCACGGCGCCTGCTCGGCCGCGCTGGAGCTGGCCATCGTCTCGGGAAGGCTCACCCCCGACTCCGCCGAACGGCAGACGCTCACCAGCCACTGGCTCACCGCGCCCCGTCCGGAGCTGGGCGGCGACAACTGGCTCCACCGGGTCCAGGGCGAGCGGCTCAACCGCTGGGTCCTCGGCCGGGGCACCGCCTGGCGCGAGCTCGCCCAGCCCTTCGAGGTGCGCCTGCACGCCCCCATCCCGGCCCCCGACGAGGCTCACCTGGGCGCGCTGCGCTGGCTGCTGACCGTGGGCCGCCGCCCGGGAGGCATCCCGCTGACCCAGCGGGACAACCTCGCCCGTTCCGTGCTCGCGGAGAGCACCTGGAGCGGCGCGGAGCTGGCCGCGGTCCGCGAGGTGGCCCAGGGCCACATGGGCGCGCTGCGCCAGAGTGGCAGGCGCCTGGTGACCACCCCGGCGGGTGAGCGCCTGCTCGGCGACGCCGACCTGCTCTGGGAGACCGCCGCCTCCGCGCTGCTGGCCCCCGTCTCGGGGGAGAGCGGCTTCCGTACCTCGGCCAGGGAGGTGGCGCTGATGCTGCTCGCCGACGGCGCCCCCGCCGACCGCGACCACGTCACGGCGGTGATCGACTGCTCGGAGTGGCAGACCGTGGAGGTCGACGCCTCGCTCACCGAGCTGAACAGGCGCCTGGACGCCTTCGGCCTGCGCGTCGACGGCAGCCTCACCCCCGCCGGACGCTCAGCCGCCCTGGCCGCCCTCCGCAGTCACGCCCTCCGGCCCCGCCAGTACGTCAACCTGACCTGATCTCCCTTCGCGTGCTCCGGCGCCGCGGCCGACCGGAGCCGTACGAGGGACACGGGCGGGCGTGGCGCCGGAGCCCTGCCCAGTGGCGCGCTGCCGGGCATCCCGATCGCCGCGGCCGTCCTGCTCATCCTGCGGGAGGTGGTCCTGCCCCGGCAGGAACGCACCCGAGGGCACCCGAGAGCAGCGGTCACCGGCGCTCGCTACATCGCGCCGGGCTGTGCGGCGCCGCGAAAATTTATCACTTCTTCGCCACGAAATCTCATAGATCACAACAACATGCGATAGAAGATCACATGCACCTATTGTCTCCTCTTGGGGTACACGTGAAGAAGCACCTTCGACTCCTCGCGGCCCAACTGTTCGCCGCGGCCCTTGTCATCACCGCCTTCTCCAGCCCCGCCAGCGCCGACACTCCGGCGAGCGACGCCCAGCTCGCCGCCGAGTGGCAGACCGCATGGGACACCCAGAAGTTCTACGACACCACGCCTCCCGCCGCCGGCTCCGGCCGGAGCCGGGCCCAGAGCAGCATCTCGATCACGATCAACGCCCCCGTCACCAAGGTGTTCGCGGCATATTCCAACATCAACAACCACGTCGGCATGCACTCGTTCCTGAAGCGGGTCGTCACCCACAAGGACTGGTTCAAGTACGGCAAGCGCCACATCAACTTCACCGCCGTCGAGGAGATCCCCTACGAGGGCGCGATCGTCACCAGCAACACGCACGCGCAGCAGCGCATCCACGCCGACGCCCTCTACTACGAGACGGACACCTGGTCGCTGCCCGGCGTCGTCACGCACCAGAAGATCGTCTTCACGAAGCTGACCGGCGGGAAGACCAAGGTCACCGAGTACCTCACCTTCGACGCCGACACCTCACTGATCGACTTCGTCGTCGCGAACGGCGTCGCCTCCCACGAGGTGACCCAGGCGGGCCTGAAGCAGGCGATCGAAAGCGGCTCCATCTGATCCACCCCCCGGCCGGGGCCCGCTTCCACGGCGCGCCCCGGCCGGCTCACCACGCCGGCCCTGCATTCCACACATGACCCCGATCGACCTGCGTTGATCCCCGGCGGCTCGCGGGTGTGGCCCGCGCCGTCCCTCACCCACCCCACGAAGACGCCGTCCTCCGGCTGCCCGGTGTCGGCGAGCCCACCGGCGGTCAGGTCGCTCACGACCGTACGGCCGCTCGTCCACCTCACGGTGCCGATGACCCCGGCCGTGCGGAAGACGGCGACGCTCGCCGCGATCTCCGCCTCAGGCAGGATGATCTCCCCATGCCGCGCCCAGGTTGTCTCCGCTCCCTTGACCAGTGCCGGAGAACACCGGCATTCCGCCCATTCTCGGACTGGCGCACAAGTTTCCACATCCCCGGTAGCCCCGGGAACCTCGCAGGTCACGAACGGGATGCGGGCCGGCGAGACCCCACCCGGCGATCACATTCGGGGGATGACCTTCTTGACGTAAAAAATTACAAATGTCAAAGTCTCCCTCAAGAGAGCGCTCTCACGCCTCGTCCACCCCCCAACCTCAGAGGACCTGCCGTGAGATTCACCGTGCTGACCGGCGCGGCGGTGGTCGCCGCCGCGTTGGTCTTCCCAGCAGCCCCCGCACAGGCCGCCCCGCCCGGCCCGAACCCGTCCGCGTCCGCCTCCCCCGAGCAGGCGCTACAGCGAGATCTCGGCCTGACCCCCACCCAGGCCCGCATCCGGCAGGCCCACGAGGCCGGGGCATCGGTGGTGGAGCGGAACCTTCGCAAACGCCTCGCCGACCGGTTCGCCGGCGCCTGGTTCACCCCCGCCGAGGGACGGCTCTCCGTCGGCGTTCTGAACGGCCAGGACGCCGAGCTCGTCCGCAGGGCGGGCGCGCTGCCGGTGATCGTGCCACGCAGCGAGAAGCAGCTGGACGCCACGAAGGCCACCCTCGACAAGGCCGCCGAGGCCGCCGGCAAGAACATCTACAGCTGGCACGTGGACCTGGCCGCGAACACCGTGGTGGTGTCGGCCGCCGACCGCGACGCGGCCCAGAGCTTCGTCAGGAGCAGCGCCGTCGACTCCGACGCGGTGAAGATCGCCGTCGGCCAGACCCCCAGGCCGCTCTACGACATCCGCGGCGGCGACCAGTACGTCATCAACGGCAACACGCTCTGCTCGGTCGGCTTCTCGGTCAACAACGGCGGCTTCGTCACCGCCGGGCACTGCGGTGGCACCGGCAGCCCCACCCTCGGCTACAACAACGTCAGCCAGGGCACCTTCGCCGGTTCGTCGTTCCCCGGCAACGACTACGCCTGGGTCCGTACCAACGGAAACTGGACACCCCGCCCGTGGGTCAACAACTACGGCGGCGGCAACGTCTCGGTGGCGGGCTCCCAGGAGGCCGTGGTCGGCGCCTCCATCTGCCGGTCCGGGCGCACCACCGGCTGGCGCTGCGGCGTCATCCAGGCCAAGAACGTGACCGTCAACTACTCGGGATCGCTGGTCTACGGGCTCACCCAGACCACCGCCTGCGCCGAGGGCGGCGACTCGGGCGGCGCCTGGATCACCGGTGACCAGGCCCAGGGCATCACCTCCGGCGGCTCCGGCAACTGCTCGACCGGCGGCAACACCTTCTACCAGCCGGTCAACGAGGTCCTCGGCGCGTACGGCCTGACCCTGACCACCACCGGCGGCGGGAACACCAGCCGGCTCATCGGCTGGCAGGACAAGTGCATCGACGTGCCCAACAGCAACGGCGCCGACGGCCAGCGCCTGCAGCTGTGGGACTGCAACAACACCAACGCCCAGAACTGGACCTTCCCCGGCGACGGCACCGTCCGCGCCTTCGGCCTCTGCATGGACGTGGCCTGGGGCTCCACCGCCAACGGCGCCGCCATCCAGCTCGCCAACTGCAGCGGCAACCCGGCACAGCAGTTCGTCCTGAGCGGCGCGGGCGACCTGGTCAACCCGCAGGCCAACAAGTGCGTGGACGTCACCGGCTGGGGCGGTGGCGGCACCCCGCTCCAGCTCTGGGAGTGCAACGGCGGCGCCAACCAGAAGTGGCGCCGCGGCTGACCCGCACCTTCACATGACCCCGTCGGGGCGGTGAGCACCCACCGCCCCGACACCGACTCAGGCCCACCGGCCGGCCGCCGGGGAGCGCGGTCTCCCGGCAGCCGGCCGGTGGGCCGGCTGCCGTTCACCGCGACCGCCATCCGCACCGGGCGACAGGAGATCACCCAGGCCCTGGCCCCCCTACAACGGAGAGGGCCGCGGCCGCCCTCACCCCCGGCACGCCGTCCCGGCTCCGGGACATCAAGCGGCGCCGTGACCCCCGGAGGGGTGTGCCGCGGTGACTTCCCGGTGCTCGACCGATCACGTCGACGGAGCGCGGCTCGCCTGGATGCCGTCGAGGAGCCAGGTGAGGCCGAGGGCGAAGCCGGTGTCCCAGTCGCCGTCCACGACGAGGGGGCCATGGGCGGCGAGCGCGGGATAGCGCTCGCGGTTGGCACGCAGGTGCTCTCCGGCCGCCTGCCGCACCGCCGGCTCCTCCTTGGTAAGCCAGGTGGCCTGCATCAGGGCGGAGCCGATGACGTAGTTGGAGAGCCCGTACGCCGCGGCGGTGAGGTGGGGCTCGACGACCCCGGCTCCCAGCAGGGTGGCGTACAGGAACTCGCTGCGGGCGAGCACGTTGGGGCCCAGCATCGGCCGGCCCAGCAGCGCCGCCGACCAGGGGTGCTCCAGGAGCGTGGCGCGCCAACCTCCGATCAGCGCGGTGATGCCGGCACGCCAGTCGCGCTCCCCCTCCTTCGGGATCTCGACCTCCGCGAAGATCGCGTCGAGCGCGAGGTCGAGGACGTCGTCCTTGGTCTTGACGTGCCAGTACAGCGTGGTGGAGCCGGTACCGAGCCGCTCGGCGAGCCGTCGCATGGTCAGGCGGCCGGCGCCCTCCTCGTCCAGCAGGGCCACGGCCTCCTCGACGATCCGGTCCCGGCTGAGCGGGGGGACGTCGCGCCCCGCGCCCCCGGACGATCGCAGCCACACGTTTCCCGCCTTGCTCTTCTCCACGAGGGCGAGTCTAGTATGTTGATCGAGCACCGGATCATTGATCCGGTCACTGGAATAACGATCCGGCACCCGTACCAAGCCAAAGGGGGCGGCAGTGGCGGGACATATCGAGGTGGACCGGCTGACCTACGTGCTGCCGGACGGACGCCTGCTCCTGAATGAGGTGTCGTTCCGGATCGGCGACGGGGTCAAGGCCGGTCTGGTGGGACCGAACGGCGCGGGCAAGACCACCCTGCTGCGGCTGATCGCCCAAGATGTGCAGCCGGACGACGGCCGCGTGGTCCACTCCGGCGGGCTGGGGGTGATGCGGCAGTTCATCGGCAGCGTCCGCGACGGCCGGACCCTGCACGACCTGCTGCTCTCGGTGGCACCCGACCGGGTCCGCACGGCCACCGCGAGCCTGGAGCGGGCGGAGTCGGCGCTGGCCGCTCACGACGACGAGAAGACCCAACTGGCCTACGCGCAGGCGATCACCGACTACACCGACGCCGGCGGCTACGACATGGAGGTCGTCTGGGACACCTGCACCACCGCGGCCCTGGGCCTGCCCTACGACACCGTTCGGGACCGTCCGGTGAACACCCTGTCGGGAGGTGAGCAGAAACGACTGGTCCTGGAGGCCCTGCTACGCGGCCCGGACCAGGTCCTGCTGCTGGACGAACCGGACAACTACCTGGACGTACCGGGCAAGCAGTGGCTGGAGGACCAGCTCCGGGCCAGCACCAAGACCGTGCTGCTGGTCTCCCATGACCGGCAGCTGCTGGCCGGCGCCACCGACCGCATCGTGACCGTGGAGTCACGTGGCGTCTGGGTGCACGGCGGGGGCTTCGCCACCTACGCCCAGGGCCGCGAGGCCCGTATCGCCCGGCTGGAGGAGCGACTCCGGCGCTGGGACGAGGAACACGCCAAGCTCAAACACCTGGTGCGCACCCTGCGGCAGACCGCCGCCAACAACGACGCGGTCTCCTCGGCCTACCGCGCCGCGCGCACCCGGCTGAGCAGGTTCGAGGAGGCCGGCCCACCGGAACGCCCGCCCAGGAAGCAGAACGTGCGGATGCGACTGCGCGGCGGCCGCACCGGCAAGCGTGCCGTCATCTGCGAGAACCTGGAGCTCACCGGCCTGATGCGGCCGTTCGACACCGAGATCTGGTACGGCGAGCGCATCGGGGTGCTCGGTTCGAACGGCTCGGGCAAGTCCCACTTCCTGCTCCTGCTCCAGGAGGCCGCGGGCGACACGGCGCCCACGGTGCGGCACACCGGCTCGGTGCGGCTGGGAGCGCGGGTGGTGCCCGGTCGTTTCGTACAGACCCACGCCCGCCCCGACCTGCACGGCCACACCCCGGTCGAACTGGTCCTGGCCGGTCACCCGCTCACTCTGAACGACGCGATGGCCGCCCTCGCCCGCTACGAACTCGCCCCCGCCGCGTCCCAGCGCTTCGAGACCCTGTCCGGCGGCCAGCAGGCCCGCCTGCAGATCCTGCTGCTGGAGCTGTCAGGCGCGACCCTGCTCCTGCTCGACGAGCCGACCGACAACCTGGACCTGGCCAGCGCCGAGGCCCTGCAACAGGGCCTGGCCGCCTTCTCCGGCACCGTCCTGGCCGTCACCCACGACCGCTGGTTCGCCGCCGACCTCGACCGCTTCCTGATCTTCGGCGCCGACGGAACCGTCTACGAGAGCCCCGAACCGGTCTGGCACGAGGGCCGAGTGGAGCGCTCCCGCTGAACTCGCCTACCGCAGGAGCTTGACGAGCAGGGCGCGGAGGTCCTGGGCACCTTCGGGGCCGAGGGTCTTCTCGATGTCGTGCTCGACGCCGCGCATCGCGTCGCGGACCGCGGGGAGGCGGACGCGGCCGAGGTCGGTGAGTTCCAGGGCGTAGCGGCGGCGGTCGTGCGGGTCCTGGCCGCGGACCACGATCCCGGCCTGGACGAGTTCCTCGACCAGCGACGCGGCGGCCGGTTCGGTGAGGTCCAGATACCGGGCGAGCTGCTGCTGGGGGCAGGGCCCGAGCCGGTCCAGGGCGGGCAGCAGGCCGAAGTGACGGGTGCGCAGGCCGTACTCCGCCAACCTGTGGTCGCCGAGCCGGCGCAGGTGGTAGTGGGCCTGGGCGATGAGGTGTTCGGTGCTCGCGACGGTGGACCGCTCGTCGTGGGCGACCAGCCTGCTCAGCAGCTCGGTGAGGCGCCGCCGTTCGGCCGGGGTCAGCGGGGCGGTAAGCCGGACGTCCCGGTCGGCGACGGCCTGACGCATGTCCTTCAGCGCGGTACGGCCCTCGTCGGTCAGTGACAGGACATAGGTACGGCGGTTGGCCGGGTTGCGGGTCCGGGTGACGTAACCGGCCTGCTGGAGCCGGTCGAGCAGCTTGACCATGATCGTCCGATTGATACCGAGGCGGTGCGCGAGGTCCTGCTGCGAGGGCGCGTCCTCGTCGGCCAGCACGTCGAGCACCACGAAGTCACGGGACTGCGGCCCGCCCCGTACGGCCTCGCCGGTGATGCCGGTGAAGACCCGCCGCAGTAGATGGCCGATGGTCACGCGCAACGGCCCGGACCCCTCGCCGACGGCCCCTCCCCGCTGATCGGACACGGCCACCACCTCCCCGAACAAGCCTAGCGGCGCTGATTGTTCAGCGAGTTGACGTATGGCACTGCTGACGGTTGAAGACCGTGCCGACCACCGGCAGGAGTCAGATCGCGGCCCTCGACACCGCCCTCCGTGACGGCCGGTACCCCCCTCGCGCGAGGGGTCTTGGGCCTCTTCCCCGCGGAACGAGACGAACGACAAGGCCGTTCGGATCCCATCGACTCCCGAAGACGTGCCACAGGGGAGGTCTCCGGAAAGTCCAGGGCTACTTGAAGGATTCGGACGATCGGTGTCATCCCAGGTCAGCAGGGGTAGGGACGAGAACTACCGCGGGTGCGCCGTAGACCGGAGGGACGACCGTCCGGGCTGGGTGCCCCTACCGCGGATGGGGCGGCGAGAGCGGTCGTGGCCACCGCTGGAGCGGCGGGAAGCCACCACCCAGGTGAGGAAGATCATGGTTGAAGAACACGAATACCCGACTCCCCCTCTCGTTCGCGCGCTGGGCTGGACCAGCCTGGGACTGGGCGTGGCGCAACTCGCCGCACCGGGTGCCGTCAGCCGCCTGGCCGGGATCGACGACTCGCCCAAGGCGTTCGGCGCGGTGGTGCTGGTGGGCGTACGGGAGTTGTTTCACGCGGCGACCCTGCTGAACAGCCGCGATCCCGCTCCCTGGGTGTGGGCCCGGGTCGCGGGTGATGCCCTGGACCTGGCTCTGCTGGGCCGGGCGATCGCCGGCCGCACCGGCCGGAGACGTGGCCGCGTCACAGCGGTGGCGGCGACGGCCGCCGTCGTCACGGCCGCCGACCTGTGCGCCGCGATACGCGCGAGCCGGCACCGTCCGGAGGAGGGGTCCGCGCGCTGGATGAGCCTGCACGCGGCCGTCACGATCAATCGCCCCCGCGAGGACGTGTACCGGTACTGGCGCGACTTCGAGAACCTTCCCCGCTTCATGGCGCACCTGGAGTCGGTGCGGACCATCGGTGATGGGCGATCGCACTGGAAGGTGAAGGGGCCCGCGAAGAAGGCCATCGAGTGGGAGGCCGTGATCGTCGAGGACCGCTCCGGCGAGGTGATCACCTGGCGCTCCACCGGGAAGGCCACCGTCGACAACAGCGGTTCCGTGCGTTTCACCGACGCGCCCGGCGGACGCGGCACGGAGGTGCGGGTGAACCTCAGGTACGCCCCTCCGGGCGGCAAGGTGGGCGCGGCCTTCGCCAGGCTGCTGGGCGAGCATCCCGAGCAGCAGGTACGAGACGACCTGCGCCGGTTCAAGCAGGTCATGGAGACCGGAGAGGTGGTCCGCTCCGAAGGGAGCCTGGAGGGCCCCCACGCCCTGCGGCACGCCGTACAACGCCCCGCCCAGCCCGTGATGTCAGGGAGTGCCTCATGAAAGCCAACTGCTGGATGGGTCGCAACACCGTCGAGGTCCTGGAGGTTCCCGACCCCACGATCCTGAACGCTCATGACGCTGTCGTCCGCATCACCTCGACCGCGATCTGCGGCTCCGACCTGCACCTCTACGACGGCTACATCCCGACCATGAAGAAGGGCGACATCCTCGGCCACGAGTTCATGGGCGAGGTGGTGGAAGTGGGCCCCGAGGTGCGAAAACTGCGGGTCGGCGATCGCGTGGTGGTGCCCTTCCCGATCGCCTGCGGCGCCTGTGGCGCCTGCGAGCACGGCATGTACTCGGTGTGCGAGAACTCCAATCCCAACGCCGGTATGGCGGAGAGGCTGATGGGTCACTCTCCGGCCGGGATCTTCGGTTACTCCCACATGCTCGGTGGCTACCCCGGAGGTCAGGCGGAGTACGCGCGGGTGCCGTTCGCCGATGTGGGGCCGATCAAGATCGAGGACGACCTACCGGACGAGCAGGTGCTGTTCCTGTCCGACATCCTGCCCACCGGCTGGATGGGCGCGGAGATGTGCGACATCAAGCCCGGGGACGTCATCGCCGTCTGGGGCGCCGGGCCGGTCGGCCAGTTCGCGATCGCCAGCGCGTTCCTGATGGGCGCTGAGCGGGTCATCTCCATCGACCGCTTCCCCTACCGGCTGCAGAAGGCCGAGCGCGCCGGTGCCGAGCCGCTCGACTACGAGAAGGTCGACGTCCTCGACGCGCTGCGGGACATGACCGCCGGCCGGGGTCCGGACGCCTGCATCGACGCGGTGGGCATGGAGGCCCATCACCCCGCCGGCGTCGCGCACGCCTACGACCGAGCCAGGCAGGCGACCCGGATGGAGACCGACCGGCCGTATGCCCTGCGCGAGGCGATCATGTCCTGTCGCAACGGTGGAGTCGTCTCCGTGGTCGGCGTCTACGGCGGCCTGATCGACAAGTTCCCGATGGGCTCGCTGATGAACCGGTCGCTGACGATGCGCAGCGGCCAGTGCCACGTGCAGCGCTATCTGAAACCCCTGCTGGGCAGGATCCGCAACGGCGACATCGATCCCAGTTTCGTCATCAGCCACCGCATGCGGCTGCAGGACGCCCCGCGGGCCTACGAGATGTTCAAGCACAAGCAGGACGAGTGCAACAAGATCGTCCTCACCCCCTAGCGGGGTCCTCCCCCCGGTTCCTGACGGACACCATCTGACCGCGATTGATCCTACGGTCGCGCTCATGACAGAGAACACATCCGTTGTCCCTTTCCGTATCGACGTCCCGCAGGCCGAACTCGATGCCCTGCGGGACCGTCTGGCCCGGACGCGCTGGCCCGGGGAACTGCCCGGTGTCGGCTGGAGCCGGGGCACGCCGGTGGCTTACGCCAGGGAGCTGGTCGAGCACTGGCTCACGGGCTTCGACTGGCGGGCACAGGAGCGCAGGCTGAACGAGCTGCCGCAGTTCACGACCGTCATCGACGGACAGACCATCCACTTCGCACACGTCCGTTCGGGTAATCCCGACGCGCTGCCGTTGCTGCTCCTGCACGGCTGGCCCGGCTCGTTCGTCGAGTTCCTCGATGTGATCGAACCGCTGACCAAGGAGTTCCATCTGGTGATCCCCTCGCTTCCCGGGTTCGCGTTCTCGACGCCGCTGGCCGAGCCCGGCTGGACGGCCGCCCGCATGGCCGGGGCGTTCGTCGAGCTCATGGCCGTGCTCGGCTATGAGCGGTATGGCGTTCAGGGCGGCGACACCGGCGCGTTCGTCGCCCCGGAGATGGGTCACCTCGCCCCCGAGCGCGTCGTCGGCATCCACCTCAACGGCGTCCTGTCATTCCCGGCGGGGGTCGAGGGAGAGGACGCGCGACTGTCCGAGGCGGAGCGGCAGCGCTCGGCCGAGCTGGAGGAGGCCACCGCCGGCTACGTCCCCATCCAGTCGCGATCGCCGCAGACGCTCGCGTTCGGCCTGACCGACTCGCCTGCCGGGCAGCTGGCATGGATCGCCGAGATCTTCCACCGGTGGGCCGGGACGCCCATCGACCGCGACCGGTTCCTGACCAATGTCAGCATCTACTGGTTGACGGGCACCGCGGGCTCCTCGGCCCAGATCTACTACGAGCAGGTGAACGACCCGATGGCGTGGGTGCCGAAGCCGCGCGGCACCGTGCCCACGGGCGTGCTGCTCGCCGGGTCACACGAGTACGGCATCCGGCCCTACGCGGAACGCGACCACAACATCGTGCACTGGTCGCAGAAGAACAACGGCGGGCACTTCTTCGCCATGGAGGAGCCGGAGGTGTTCGCCGAGGACGTGCGGCGGTTCTTCGGGAACCTCACGTAAGGGCGTTGGTATTCGCGGTCATCTCCTGACCGCGATCGGTGTCAGCATCATCGTGTGTTGGAAACCTCGGCCCGGCTGCTCCGTCTGCTCGGCCTGCTCCAGGTCCACCGCGACTGGTCGGGGACGGAGCTGGCCGAGCGTCTCGGGGTGAGCCCCCGGACCGTCCGTCGCGACGTCGACAAACTGCGGGTTCTGGGCTATCCGATCACCGCGATCGGCGGCGTCGGCGGCGGCTACCAGTTGGGGGTCGGCGCCTCGCTGCCCCCCTTGCTGCTCGACGACGAGGAGGCGGTCGCGGTGGCGGTCGGGCTGCGCACCGCGGCCGGCGGCGCGATCACGGGTATCGCCGAGACCTCGGTGCGGGCGCTGGCCAAGCTGGACCAGGTGCTGCCCTCGCGGCTACGCCACCAGGTGGACACGCTCAGCTCGGCCATGGTGATCATGCCGATGCCCGGTTCGACGGTCGATCCGTCGACGCTGATCGCGATCGCCTCGGCGGTGCGCAACCACGAACGGCTGCGCTTCGACTACATCTCGCACGACGGCTCGACGACCGTACGGGACGTGGAGCCGTACCGGCTGGTCCAGCACGGACGGCGTTGGTACCTCTTCGCCTGGGACACTGGCGTCTCGGACTGGCGGAGGTTCCGGGCCGACAGGTTGTCGATGCGCGTCCCCACCGGACCTCGGTTCGGCCCGAGACCGTTGCCCGCCGAGGATCTGGCCGACCACTTCGCCATGGGGCCGACTGCGAACGGCCACCGCTACCGGGCGGTGCTCACCATGTACGGCTCGGCTGCGGAGGTGGCCGAGGAGGTGCCGCCCACGCTCGGTGTGGTGGAACCCGTCGACGACCGCACCTGCACCCTGCGCATCGGCTCGGACAGCCTCGACCACCTCGCGGTGTGGGTCGCCGCGTTCGGCTTCGAGTTCGACGTCCGCGAGCCGCCCGAGCTGGTGGAGCACCTTCGCACACTGACCGCCCGCCTGCAGCGGGCCACCCGGCCGTAGAGAGAAGCTCCCAGACCTGTGGAAACCCTGACCCGCCGACATCTCAACCGGGCGACGCTGGAGCCGTCGTTCTCAAGTCCGGCCCCGAAGGCGCCGCCGATCATCGCGATGGAGACGGGTCACCGTGCTCCGGCGGAACGCAGGATCGCGGCGATCTCGCTCTGGCCCCTGTCGAGTGCGTGCTGGAGCGGGGTCGTGCCGTCCTTGTCGGCCAGGTTCACGTCGGCGCCTCCCGCGATGAGCAGACCCACGATCTCCCGGTACGGCGCGGAGCCGTCGCCGAGGATGACCGCCTCCAGCAGTCCGGTCCAGCCCAGGTCGTTGACGTGGTCGACGTTGATGTCCGTCTTGAGCACCTCGCGCACGTAGTCCACATGGCCGCGCTCACATGCCGGGATCAGCGAGACCCCGCCGTACCGGTTCCTGATGGTCAGGTCCGGCCTGGCCGGGAGCAGCGCGTGAAGCATGGCCACGCTGCCGGTCACCCCCGTCACCAGCCAGGGCGTGTCGTGCTGAAAATCCAGCGCGTTCGGGTCCGCGCCCGCGGCCACCAGGACCTTGGCGACCTCCACGTGGTCGGCCGCCGCGGCGAGCAGCAGGGCGGTACGGCGCTGCGGGTTCCGGGCCTCGATGTCGGCCCCGTTCGCGATCGCCTCGCGGACCTTGGCCACGTCGCCTTGGGCGGCGGCGGTCAGTGACTGTTCGTTGAGCACAGCGGATCCCTTCATGCCGGAGGGGCCGCACGCGGTGAGGGCCAGGGCGAGCCCGGCGAGCAGGAAACCACGGCGGTCCACGGTCACATCCTGCCAGTGCTGCCGAGGGCGTCAGCCGAGCTGCCCGGCGACGGCCTCGTCGATGGCGAGACCGGTGAGGACACCCACCCCTGACGACCGCTCCGCAGCGGGCCGCCGGGCGGGATTCCAGATCGCAGGACAGACCATGCTGAACGGCCCGCCGCCATTCATCTGAGATTTACCTGGTTGGGCCAGGGTGCCCAGGTAGCCGAGGCGAAGCCGCCCGGCGGGACGAAAGGCACGGCATGGGACACGACCACGGGCACGACCACTCGCACCCGCATCACCACGATGCGACCCACCCAGGCGATCAGGGCGAGATGGCCCCGGTCGTGGACATGTCGGTACCCGACGCGGAACTCTCGCCGGGACAGCTGTCGCGGCGCCAGATGTTCCGGCGTGCCGGACTGCTCGGCGCGGGTCTGGGCGCTGCCGGTGTCCTCGGGACGCCCGGCCTGGCCGCCGCGGAGGCGACGACGGCGCGCAGCCGCGGTGACCGCGAGCCTCGGGACGGTTACCTGTGGCTGGCCGGTGACCACCACATCCACACCCAGTACAGCTCGGACGGCATCTACCGGGTGATCGACCAGGTGCGGCACGCCACCGCCTACGGCCTGGACTGGATGGTCATCACCGACCACGGTGGCGCCACGCACGCCAAAATCGGCGTGGACAAGGTCAACCCCGACATCGTCGCCGCCCGCGCCCAGGTCAGGGATGCCCTCATCTTTCAGGGCCTGGAGTGGAACATCCCGGCCGCCGAGCACGGCACCGTCTTCGTCGCCCCGGGCCGGAACGAGGTGAGCACCCTCAAGGAGTTCGAGAACTCCTTCGACGGGTCGGTCAAGAGCGCCACCTCCAGCACCCCGCAGAACGAGGTCCTGGCCATCGCCGGCCTGAACTTCCTCGCCGACGCCGTCCGGCGCCGCCGCGTCGAGGACGCGCTCTTCCTGGCCAACCACCCGGCGCGCAAGGGCCTCGACTCCCCGCACGAGATCCGAGGGTGGCGCGACGCCCAGCCCTCCATCGCGGTCGGCATGGAAGGCGCCCCCGGCCACCAGGCGGCCGGCATCCCCAAGCCGCACGGCCCCGGCTCCGGACGCGGCTTCTACGACAGCACTCCCGGTGCCGACTCCTGGCCCGGCTATCCTGCCGAGAGCTACAAGACCTTCGGCGGCTTCGACTGGATGACCGCCACCGTGGGCGGTCTGTGGGACAGCCTCCTGGCGGAGGGCAAGGGCTGGTGGATCACCGCCAACTCCGACTCCCACACGGTCTACGCCGACACCAGCGAACGCGGCCCGAACAGCGACTTCAACGCCAACGGCAAGTACGAGGACCCGATCTACAAGGGCGTCCAGAACCTGACCGCGGGTGACTTCTGGCCCGGCTACTACAGCCGCACGCACGTTGGGTCGCAGGGATTCTCCTACGGCGCGGTGATGGACGGCATCCGGCAGGGCCGCGTCTGGGTCGACCACGGTGGCCTGATCAGCGGCCTGGTCGTGCGTGCCCGGATCTCCGGCCGGGGGCAGCGCGGCGTCACCCTTGGTGACACGCTGCACGTACGGCGGGGCGACCAGGTAGAGCTCGCCATCGAGATCACGTTGGCCAACCAGCCGAACTGGGCGCAGTTCGTCCCCACCCTGGCCCGGGTGGATGTCATCCAGGGAGATATGACGGGCCCGGCCGCCGACAAGGACGCCTTCACGACGCCCGCCACCAAGGTCGTGCAGTCCTTCGAGGTCGGCAAGAACAGCGGCACCGTCACCTTCACCTACCGGCTCGGCGCCGTCGACCGCCCGGTCTACCTGCGGCTGCGCGGCACCGACGGCAACCGCAGCGCCCCCGGCCTGCTCGGCGCCTCCATCGACCCGCACGGCCCGCAGATCGACGTCTTCGGTGACGCCGACCCGTGGAAGGACCTGTGGTTCTACAGCAACCCGATCTGGGTTCTGCCGCGCCGATGACGATCCTCGGTCTCGACGCGGGATCCTCCACCCTCGGCGAGGCCGAGCACCTTCTCCACCAGGTGGTGAAGGTGCTCGGCCTGCCGGGGGGCACGGTCGGCTGCACACACTTCGTGCGGACCGGCCGGCCACATGTCGCCTGCTCCCTCGCCGTCTCCGGACCGGTCGATCCGGCCGGGCTGCCCGAAGGGGTGTCGGCCGCGATCGGCGAGAGCCGTACCGGTCCGGAGTCGGAGGGCGCCGCGCTCGCGGCGGCCGAGCACGCCACCGGGGCGAGCGGACGGCTCATCACCTATGCCGGCCGGGAGGCGCTGACCGGCACCCTCAGCGTCGGCGAGATGCTGGAGCGGTCCGCGATCGAGCGGGTGATGGTGCTGGCCCAGACCCGGGAACCCGCGCATGACATGCTCATCGTGACCAATGACCACGTCCGGCCGGTCTGGCGCGACGGGCTGATAACCCTGCTGTGCATGCCCGCCGCGGGTGGACGCCTGATGCCGGCCGAAGTGCCGAACCCGACGCCATGCTGCGCGGATCACAGCTGAGTGCGGTGAACCGCGCTCATGGTCTGCATGGCCGACCAGCGCATCCCGCTCATCCGGCGACAGGTCCACGACCGTCCCGAACCCGCGCCGCAGGACACCACAGCGCCTCCCTTTGATGGGCGGCCGTTTCACCGGTCGGCATAAAGGAGGCTCGGGAGCACAGCTGGGGCATTGAGAGACTTCCACTGACCTGCGCCCGAGCGATCATCCTTCGGCCCGGCAGGTGGCTGAGACCGCTGACCGGGTCTCTCTTGCCTGTGGCCGGATGTGGTGGCGGCCGATGGGGAGCATCAGGGGGCGGCCGGAGACGGGGTCTTCGATGATGCGGCTGTCGAGGCCGAAGACGGTGCGGACGCTGTCTTCGGTGAGGACCTCGGCCGGGGTGCCGGAGGCGTGGAGGCGGCCGTCTGCCAGGGCGATGAGGTTGTCGGCGTAGCGGGCGGCGAGGTTGAGGTCGTGCAGGACCATCACGATGGTGGTGCCGCGGGTGTGGTTCAGGTCGGTCAGCAGGTCGAGGACTTCGACCTGGTGGCTGGCGTCGAGGAAGGTGGTGGGCTCGTCGAGGAGGAGCAGGTCGGTCTGCTGGGCCAGCGCCATGGCGATCCAGACCCGTTGGCGCTGGCCGCCGGACAGCTCGTCGACGGCGCGGTCGGCGAGGTCCGTCGTCCGCGTGGCCTCCAGGGCGGCCGCCACCGCGGCGTCGTCCTTGTCGTTCCACCGGGAGAAGATCCCCTGGTGGGGGTGGCGGCCGCGGCCGACCAGGTCGAGCACGGTGATGCCCTCGGGCGCGACCGGCGACTGGGGCAGCAGTCCGAGCGTGCGGGCCAGTTCCTTGGCCGGCATGCGGTGCACCTGTCTGCCGTCCAGGACCACATGGCCCTCGCGGGGGGCGAGCAGCCGGGACAGGGAGCGCAGGAGTGTCGACTTCCCGCAGGCGTTCGCGCCGACGATCACCGTGATCTCGCCGGGCGGCACGACCAGGTCGAGGGACTCGACGACGACGCGGTCGCCGTAGCCGAGCGTGAGGCCCTCGGCTACGAGGGAGTGGGACGTGGTCACAGCGAGCCTCCGGCCCGGTGGGTGCGGACGATCAGGTAGACGAGGTACGGCGCCCCGAGGACGCCGGTGACGACGCCGACCGGGTAGCGGACGTCGAACGCGAACTGGCCGGCGAAGTCGGCGACGAGGACCAGGAGGGCACCGACGAGCCCGGCGGGCACGAGCAGAGAGCCGCCGGGGCCGAGCAGCCGGGCCGCGATGGGGCCGGACAGGAACGCCACGAACGCGATCGGGCCGGCCGCCGCCGTGGCGAAGGCGATCAGGCCGACGGCGGTGACGATCACCATGACGCGGGTGCGTTCGACACGGACGCCGAGGGCGGAGGCGGTGTCCTCGCCGAGCTGCATCATCGACAGGTCGCGGGACAGGGACAGCAGGGCGGGGGTGAGGACGACCAGCGCGACGAGGGTGGGCAGGGCCTGCTCCCAGGTCACCCCGTTGAGGCTGCCGGTCAGCCAGCGTGTGGCCTCCTGGAGGTCCCATTCGGCGGCCTGGGACAGGACGTAGGAGGTGATGCTTTCGAGCATCGCGGAGATCCCGATGCCGATCAGGATGAGCCGCGTGCCGACGACGCCGTCCCGGAACGCCAGGATGTAGATCAGCAGGGCGACGGCGAGGGCGGAGACGATGGCGAGGAACGACACCTGGGTCCCGCCGAGGGACAGCGACACGATCGCGATGGCCGCCGCGGCGCTCGCGCCCCAGCTGATGCCGATGATGTCGGGGCTGGCCAGTGGGTTGCGGAGCATCGTCTGGAAGGTGACGCCAGCCAGGCCGAAGCTGAATCCCGCGACCACGGCGAGGACGGTCCGCGGCAGCCGGAGCCGCCCGACCGTGAAGGACGCGCCCGGCACCTGCTCGCCGAGGATGACGTTGATCACGTCGCGGGGCGGGTAGAAGGTCTGCCCGAACATCAGGGTCATGGCGAACCCGGCGACGACGAGCACCGCCAGCGTCAGGACGACGATGCGGCGCCGGGAGGCGCTCCGGCGACGGCCGCGGGCGACGGCCTCGACAACGGACGGCCGGGGGGCGGCGGGGGCGCCGCGGTGCTCGTTGGTCCGCGCGCGCACAGCCCCCTCCTTCGCCGGGACTGCGAGCGCAGCGCTGCTGTGTTTGTCGGTTCGCTCGCTACGCTCGCTCACAGCCCCTCCTTCGTCGGGACTGCGAGCGCAGCGCTGCTGTGCTTTTTGGTTCGCTCGCTACGCTCGCTCACAGCTCACGCACCTTCTGGCGACGGACGATGTGGATGAAGAACGGGGCGCCGATCAGCGCCGTCACGATGCCCACCTCGATGTCCGCGGGGCGCGCCACGATACGGCCGACGACATCGGCCGCGGTGAGCAGGGCCGCGCCGACCAGGGCGGAGAACGGCAGCAGCCAGCGGTGGTCCACGCCGACGAGCAGGCGGCACGCGTGCGGGACGACGAGCCCGACGAAGGCGATCGGCCCGGCGACGGCCGTCGACGCCCCGCACAGCACGACGGCGCCGAGGGCGGCCGTGGCCCGGACGACGGCCACGCGCTCGCCGAGCCCGGCGGCGAGTTCGTCGCCCAGAGCGAGCGAGTTCAGCGCCCGCGCGGACAGCAGGCATACGACGAGGCCGACGACGAGGAACGGCAGGACCTGCCCGATGCGCTCGTAGGACGCGCCGCCGACCCCGCCGATCTGCCAGAGCTTGAAGCCCCCGGCGATGTCATTGCGGGGCAGCACGACGGCGCTGACCAGGGACGCGAAGGCCGCCGACGTGGCGGCGCCGGCGAGCGCGAGTTTGAGGGGCGTGGCCCCGCCACGCCCGAGGGACCCGACGGTGTACACGAACACGGCCGAGACGGCGGCCCCCGCCATCGCGACCCAGATGTACCCGGTCGGCGACGTGAGCCCGAAGAACGCGACGGCGGTGACGACGGAGAGCGACGCGCCCATGTTGACGCCCAGGATCCCCGGGTCGGCCAGCGGGTTGCGGGTCACGCCCTGCATGACGCCGCCGGCGAGGCCGAGCGCGGCGCCGATCACCACCGCGAGCAGGGTGCGCGGTATCCGCTTGGCGACCGCCGCCTGTTCGAGGGAGTCCTCCGCGCCGCCGAGCGCGGCCCAGACGTCGGACCAGGCGACGTCGCGCGAGCCGAGGGCGACGGAGGCCACCATGAGCACGGCCAGGACACCGACCGCGACGAGCAGCCACAGAACCCGGACGCGCGCCGGACGCCGCACGAGGACGGTGTCCGGCAGGCGGTCGGTGTCGACCGACGTCACTTGACCTTGTCCGCGGCCTCGGCGAGCGCCTTGGCGTAGTCCTCCAGCACCCACGAGATCGACAGGGGGGTCGGGTTCGCGGCGGTGCCCAGGGGCGTGCTGCCGGGCAGGAGGTACACCGAGCCGCGCTTGACGGCGGGGATCTTCGACAGCAGCGGGTCCTTGCGGAGCGTCTCGAACAGCTCGCCCTTCTCGTCGCCGTATCCGGTGATGATGTCGACGTCGTCGAACAGGTCGATCTGCTCCGCGCTCCGGGTCAGGGCGAACTTGTCGGTGCCCTTGGACGCCTCGGCGATGCTGCCCGGGATCGTCAGCCCGAGGTCCTCGAAGAACAGCGTGCGGGTGTCGTGCGTCGTGTAGAAGCCGACCTCGCTCACGTCGTTGGGGTCGACATGTGTCATGAACATCGCCGACTTGCCCTTGAGCTGCGGGTACTTCGCGACGACCTGGCTGATGTCGCCCTCGATGTCGGTGATGAGCTTCTCGGCCTCGTCGGCGAGACCGATGGCCTTGCTGTTCATCCGGATGATCTCGCGCCACGGGGTCGCCCACGCGGCGTCCGGGTAGGCCACCACCGGAGCGATCTTGCTCAGGGTCTCGTAGCCCTGCTTGGTCAGGCCCGAGTAGGCGGCCAGGATCACGTCCGGCTTCGTGTCGGCGACGGCCTCGAAGTCGATGCCGTCGGTCTCGTCGAACAGGACGGGCTTCTCGGCCTTGAGTTCCTTCAGTCGCTCGTCCACCCAGGGCAGGAGCCCGTCGCCGTCGTCGTCGCCGAAGTTCGCGGCGGCCATGCCGACCGGGACGACGCCGAGGGCCAGCGGCGCTTCGTGGTTGGCCCAGTTGACCGTGGCCACCCGCTCCGGCTTCGCCTGGATGGTGGTCGTCCCCAGCGCGTGCTGGATCGTCATGGGGAAGGCGCTCGGGCTGCTGCTCGTGCTGCTGCTCGCGCTCTCGCTCTTGGTCTCCGACGAGCCGCCGCAGCCCGCGATGCCCAGCAGGATGGCCGTCACGGCGAGGATGCGAAGGCTGTATGGACGCTTCAATCCGTACTCCACTCTCAGAATTCCGCGGGTTCCGGCCCTCGCACGTCTGGATCGCGGTCCTGCGTTCGTGGAGCGGTACACCGTACTGCCACAAGCCCTCGACTTAGTTAGGTAAGGCTTGCCTTGTTCGGAACCCTAGGAGAAATGACCGAGTTGTCGCAATAGCCCTTTTGAGACAGCTGTTGTCGAGATCGGGACACGGAGACCGGGCGACGACCCCGCAGGCGGTGCGTGCACGAGACCTGCGCCGCGTCCGGAAGGCGGCCTTCGGCGTCCCGGAGTCTCAGCGCGCTCGGAACGCTCCCGGTGTCAGCCCGGTCGTCCGCCGGAAGGCCGCGCCGAACGCGCTCGCCGAACGGTAACCGACCTCCTCGGCCACGACGTCGACCTCCCAGCCCTGGGTGAGCAGCGCGACCGCGTGCTGGGCGCGCACCGCCGCGATCCAGCGCGCGAAGCTGGTGCCCGTCTCCGCGTTGAAGGCACGGGTGATCGTGCGGGCGCTCACGCCGAGGCAGGACGCCCAGTCCGCCAGCGTCCGCGGATCGCCCGGATCGTCCCGGACCGCGTCGGCGATCGGGCGCAGCAGGTCGGAGGTGGGCATGTGCAGGAGCAGTTCGCGCGAGGAGGGGGTGAGCACGTCGAGCACCATCGCCTCGGTCACCGCCCGCGAGTCGGAGGACAACTCCGTGTCGGCGAGCCGCTCCAGCAGCAGCCGGAGCAGCGGGGTGATCTCGACGCCGACGGGCGTGGGGAAGATCGGGGTCATGGTGCCGAAGCCGAAGAAGTTGGCTCGGCACCAGGTGCCCGCGATCGCCGAGCCGGAGTGCAGCGTGCCCGCGGGCATCCACAGGCCCAGGGCTGGGGTGACCGTCCAGACCCGCGCCCCCACCACGGCCGTGGACGCGCCCCGCTCGTTCCAGAGCAGTTCGTGGAAGGGATGGGAGTGCTCGTTCCAGGTGGTGTCGTGGGCGATGGTCTCGCTCCAGCCCAGGATCACGAACGGCACCTCGACCGGTCCCGCCGCGAGGGCGGGCAGCATGCGGGTCTCCCTGATCACGGGAGGACGCGATGGGACGCGAGCGGCATTCCCCCACCCTAGCCAGTGCGAGCCGCCCACACCCCTGCGGGCAGGCCGATGAGCGGGAAGGAGACTTTGGCGGCGGTCCGGGCCGTTTGTCTCCAGACTCATCCCAGCACTCGCAGGCCACGACGAGACGGGGGCGGTCAGCGGGCCGAACCAGGCGCCCGGCCGCCGTCCGCCGCCACCCCGTTCAGGTGCGGGGCAGCCGCAGGCCCGACATGCCGCCGTCGACGGCGAGCGACATCCCGGTGGTCGCACCGGCCGAGGGGTCGGCGAGGTAGGCGACGGCCGCGGCGACCTCCTCCGCGCGCACCAACCGGCCAGTGGGCTGGCGGGCCGCGAGGCGCGCCTTCTCCCCCTCCGGGTCGTCGGTCCGCGCGAGCAGCCGTGCCACCCATGGCGTGTCGACCGTGCCGGGGGCAACGCAGTTGACCCTGATGCCCTCGGCGACCAGGTCGGCCGCCATCGCCAGGGTCAGCGCATGCACCGCGCCCTTCGACGCCGAATACAGGGCCCGCTGCACCAGCCCGGCCGTCGCGGCGATCGACGAGGTGTTCACGATCGCGCCGTGCGCACTGTGACGCAGGTACGGCAGTGCGGCCTTGGTGGTGCGGACGACCCCGACGACGTTGATGTCGAGCACCCGGTGCCACTCCGCATCGTCGTTCGCCTCAACGGCGCCGACGGCGCTCACGCCCGCGTTGTTGACCAGGATGTCGATGCCGCCGAAGGCGGCGGCCACCTCGGCCATAGCCTTTTCCAGCGACACGGAGTCGGCGACGTCCGCGACGACGCCGAGCGTGGCACCGCCCTGCTCACCGGGGTCGAGGTCGAGCACGCCCACCTTCGCCCCACCCGCGACGAACGCCTCGACGCATGCCTTGCCGATTCCCGAGCCACCTCCGGTGACCACGGCGACCAATCCGTCAAAATTCCCCATATCGCTTCCTTTCACATGAACCCGAGCTCGCGGTGCAGCGCGGCCACCGCGGCCATGAACGCCTCCCGGTCGAGGACCGCACCGGCGTACCTTCCGGTGGCGACCGGCTCGGTGAAGAACCTGTCGGGGAGGGTGTCCGCCTCGAGACCGATGCGGAGCCGCCGGTTCACCTCCCGCTGCAGCCGCAGCCGCTCCGCGCCGAGCGACAGCACGTCGGGCCGCTCACCGGTGACCGCCTCAACCAGCGCCTCCACCTGCGCAAGCGTGAGCGGACGGGTGGGCGTCGCGGCGTACGGGCAGATGCCGAGCGCGTCGAGACCGCTCCACAGCCGCAGAAGCTGCGCGGTGCGGATCACATCGATCTCACCCCGCGGGCTCGGTACGCTCACCCCCAATCCCTCCATTTCCGGATAGCTGTGGGGCAGGCCCTCGTCCGGGTCGAAGTCGAGATCGTGCTCGATGATGTCGTAGCGCGGCCCGATCGGTGCGACCGCGTACCCGAGTCCGAGGTTCGGCTGCACCCGCGGGTCGAAGGGCGGCAACTCCACCCCCTTGCTCGCCATGGCATGGTCCGGGGCGATCCTGGCCGAACCCTCGCCGAGCGGGTCGCCTCCGGCCCCGATCCGCTCGATCACGGAAGGCACCTCGGCAGCCGGCACGCCCGCGGCCGCGAGCGTACCGGCTAGCGACACCGGGTCCAGCCCGAGCTGCATGCACCTCGCGTGCACGGCCCACGGATCGGCGACGCCAAGATTGGGCCCGAGCATGGCGAGCGCCTCCTGATGCAGCGCCGCTCCGGCATAGACCTTGATGCAGTCGGTCGGGCAGCCGGGACAGGCGGCGATCCGCTCCAGCGCAGGCGCAGTGCCGACACCGCCGCGCGAGGTGGTGTCGGCGAAATTGGCCACCGTCGCATAGCCGGGCTCGGCCGACCAGATCCCGAAACCCGGCTCGCCATGCTGCCAGGCGGTGAGCGGATTGCCGGGCAGCGCCGCCGCGTAGTCGGCGGCTACCCGGCCCAGCGCGTCGGAATCGACGACCGGCGGCGTAGATCCGCCGACGCAGACGACCGCCTTGACGTTCTTGGTGCCGAGCACCGCGCCCAGCCCGAGCCTGGGCAGCGGATGGTCCCCGCAGGTAACGATCGAGGCGTACCGCACGCCGTGCTCACCGGCCGGCCCGATCACCGCAACCGCGGCGCCGGCGCCGTACCTGGCGAGCAGGGCATCGGTGGCCGGGCCGGTCTCCAGTCCCCAGAACTCTCCGGCCGGGTCGAGCCTGGCCTGCCCCGCCTCGACCACCACGCAGACGGGTCCGGTCGCCCGGCCGTGCAGCACCACGCCGGTGACCCCGGCCGCCCGCAGCCCCGCGGCGTACGGACCTTCCGCCCGCGTCTCCGCGACACCGCCGGACAACGGCGAGAGCCCGACGGCGGCGCACCGTGCCAGCCCAGGCCCCGCCACCCCGGCGACACTGCTCGCCACGAGCGCCAGCGGCGCGTCGGCCGGCTCGACCGGGCCGTCGATGACGTCGAGAAGCACCCGCAGCGCGGCGACCGGCCCGCCGAAGTCACCGGCCGGGCGCATCTGCGCGTGCCCGGTGGCCAGCTCGACGTGGATCAACGCCACGCCGGGCCGTTCGGGTAGGAGAACACGGCCAGCGTCTCGGGCCGCAACTCCGCGGAGAAGCCGGGCGCGCTGGGCGGCATGTACGCACCGTTGGAGATCACCACCGGATCGACGAAGTGCTCGTGCAGGTGGTCGACGTACTCGATGACCCGGTCCTGCAGCGATCCGGAGACCGCGGCGTAGTCGAACATCGATAGGTGCTGGACCAGCTCACACAGCCCAACGCCGCCCGCGTGCGGGCAGACCGGCCTGCCGTACTTGGCGGCGAGCAGCAGGATCGCGATGTTCTCGTTGACCCCGGCGACCCGGCACGCGTCGATCTGCACGAAGTCGACCGCGTCGGCCTGCAGGAGCTGCTTGAAGACGATCCGGTTCTGCATGTGCTCGCCGGTGGCGACCTTGATCGGCTGCCTGCCCGGGCCCGCGGCGGCCAGGGCGCGCCTGATGGCGGCGTGCCCGAGCACGTCGTCGGGGCTGGTGGGCTCTTCGATCCACCACGGGTCGTACGGCGCGAGCGCGGTCATCCATTCGACCGCGTCGGCGACGTCCCAGCGTTGGTTCGCGTCAACGGCGATGCGAATCTCCGGGCCGACCGCCTCCCTGGCCAGGGCCATCCTGCGCAGGTCGTCATCGAGGTCGGCGCCGACCTTGAGCTTGATCTGCGTGTATCCGTCGGCGACGGCCTGCTTGGCGAGCCGTGCGAGCTTGGCGTCGTCGTAGCCGAGCCAGCCCGGCGACGTCGTGTACGCCGGGTACCCGTGCCGTTCGAGTTCGGCGATGCGTTCCTGCTTGCCCGGCCTGGCCGCGTTGAGGAGGTCGAGCGCCTCGGCAGGGGTGAGGGCGTCGGTGAGATAGCGCCAGTCGACGAGGTCGATGAGCTGCTCCGGACTCATGTCAGCGAGCAGCCGCCACACCGGCTTGCCCGCGACCCGCCCGGCCAGGTCCCACGCGGCGTTGACGACAGCCGCCGTCGCCAAGTGGATCACGCCCTTCTCCGGGCCGAGCCAGCGCAGCTGGGAATCACGGGTGAGGCGCCTGGCGAACTCCCCCAGGTCGTCCACCTGCTGGCCGACCACGAGCGGGGCAAGGGCGTCGATGGCGACCCGGCAGACGTCGTTGCCCCGGCCGATCGTGAACGTGAACCCATGCCCGTCCACGCCCGCATCCGTACGCAGGATCAGGTAGGCGGCGGAATAGTCCGGGTCGGGGTTCATCGCGTCGGAGCCGTCGAGCTGCCGCGAGGTCGGAAAGCGGATGTCGTGCGTCTCGACCGCGGTGATTTTCATTCCGCCGCCCGCAGGACCGAGCGCTGCCGGCCGAGACCATCGATCTCGACCTCCATCACGTCGCCTGGCTCGAGGTAGGGGAACCGACCGGACAGGGCCACACCCTGCGGCGTGCCCGTGTTGATGACATCGCCGGGTTCAAGCACCGTGTACTGCGACAGGTGCCAGATCAGGTAGGCGACATCGAAGATCATGTCAGCCGTGGTGGAATCCTGCCTGGGCTCGCCGTTCACCCAGGAACGCAGGCCGAAGGCGCGCGGGTCGCCCGCCTCGTCGGGAGTCACGAGCCACGGGCCGAGCGGGTTGAACGTCTCGCATGACTTGCCCTTGGACCACTGCCCGCCGGAGACGGCGAGCTGGAAATCCCGCTCGGAGACGTCGTTCGAGACGGCGTACCCCGCCACATAGTCGAGCGCCACCTCCGGCGACTCGATATAGCGGGCGACCCGACCGATGACGACGGCCAACTCGACTTCCCAGTCCGTCTTCTTCGAGCCGCGCGGGACGAGCACCTCGTCGTATGGCCCGACGACCGTGTTCGGCGCCTTGTAGAAGATGATCGGCACTTCGGGCGGCTCGCTGCCCGACTCGGCCGCGTGGGCGGCGTAGTTCTGGCCGATGCAGAGCACGACACCCGGCCGGGCGATCGGCGCACCGATCCGCTGCCCCGCGACGTCGATTTCCGGCAACCGGACAGCCTGGTCGGCGCTGACGCCGCCGGAGGCGAGAAATGCCCCGTCGATGTCCTTGGTGACGCCGGACAGGTCGAAGTATCGACCGTCGACGTGAGCCGCGGGGCGCTCGGCCCCCGCCGGGCCCACCCGCATGTACCTCATGAGATCTCCAACTGATAGACGCTGATCGCTGTGGTCGTGAAGATGTCGTCGGGTGTCCCGCCGAGGATCTCCTCGAACGCCGCGCGAACCTGGGTGTAGGAGGCCGCCACCTCGCAGACCGGCCAGTCGGACCCGAACATGAGCCGGCCGCCGCCGAACATGTCCACGGCGGTCTCGACAAAGGGACGCAGGTCTTCGACCGTCCAGTGGGACCAGTCGGCCTCGGCCACGAGGCCGGACATCTTCGCCACGACGTTCGGGCATGCGGCCACCGGGGCGATGAGGGCGCGCCATTCGTCCAGACCCTCCGCGCCGGCGGCGACCCTCGGCTTGCCGAGGTGGTCGAGGACGAACCGGGAGTCCGGCAGCGCCTGCGCCGCCCTGGCCACAGACGGCAGTTGCGGGCCACGCACGACCACCTCGTTGACGAGTCCGGCCGCGGCGACCGTGCGCAGACCCGCCCGCACATCGGGCTGGTCGAGGAAGTCGTCGGGATGGCCCTGCACCTGGTCCCGGATGCCGACGAGCAGGTGCCCCCCGGTCCCGGCCCGATGGCCGGCGATGACGTCGGCCAGGGTGGGGTCGGTGAGCGACGCCCAGCCGACGACACCGGCGATCTCCGGAGTCGCCGCCGCGGTCGCCAGGAACTCGGTGGTCTCGGCGGCGTCACACCGGCCGGCCTCGACCAGGACCGTCCGGTCGACGCCCGCGGCGCGCAGGTTCTTCCGCAGGTCCTCCACGCCGTAGTCGCGGCGGATCCGGTCGAGCGCCGGATCGGCCAGCCATGGGTAGTCGGCGGTCCAGAGATGCTGGTGGGAGTCGATGATCACGGCGTCGGCACCTCCTCGGGGAGCAGTCCTTCACGGCGCAGGTCCTGCCAGAGCCGGTCCGGGATGTGGTGGGAGAACATCGCCACGGCGTCGGCCACCTCAGCAGGCGAGCGGGCGCCGATGACGACGCTCACAACCGCCGGATGGCCGAGCGGGAACTGGATCGCGGCGGCCCGCAGCGGCACGTCATGCCGGGCGCAGATCTCTTGTACGGCGAGCGCCCGAGCCAGCAGGTCGACCGGGGCGGGGAGGTAGTCGTAGGTGGCGCCGGGCTTGGGGTCGGCGAGCAGCCCGGAGTTGTAGACACCCCCGGCGATGACGGAAACCCCCCGATCGGCGGCCAGCGGTAGCAGTTCGGCGAGGCCGGACTGGTCCAGCAGCGTGTACCGGCCGGCGAGCAGCACGCAGTCGACTTCACCGGTACGGACGAAGTCCGCCAGCACGTCGGCCTGGTTCATCCCGACCGAGACCGCCCCGATCCGGCCCTCGGCGCGGAGCCCTACCAGAGCCGGAAGGGCCCCGGCGAGCGCCTCGGGGTAATAGTCGTCGGGGTCGTGGATGTGCAGCACGTCGGCCCGCTCGAGGCCGAGCCGGTCCAGGCTCTCCGCGTAGGACCGCAGCACCCCCTCGGAGCTGAAGTCCCAGATTGGCGCGACGCCTGTTGGCTCGGCCCAGATGGTGTCGTTCCGGTCGCCGGGGTCCGGGGCGGCCTCCCGGCCACCGGACCGGACAAGCCGGCGACCGACCTTTGTGGAGACGGCGAACTCCGCGCGGGGTTTGCCGGCCAGGACCTGGCCCGCGCGCCGCTCGGAGAGTCCGCTGCCGTACAGCGGGGCGGTGTCGAAGTACCGGATGCCGAGTTCCCAGGCCTGCTCGACGGTGGCGTACGCCTGCCCGTCGCCGACCTCCCGGTAGAGCCCGGCTAGTGGGGCGAGCCCGAGGCCAAGCCGGGTCACCTGCACGTCCGTCCGGCCCAGCTGGACCCGATCAGCGGGATTCATGCCGCTTCACCCCCATCCGCGGGTGGCCGCGCAGGGCCGGACCCCGCGTGGATCAACCGTATGATCGCCTGGCTCATCCGGGCGTAGTCGTGGTCGTTGACCAGCTCACCGCGGAGGCTGAAGTCGTTCATCACCGCGATCCGGTCGGCGAGCGTGACGATCTCCGGCAGGTCTGACGAGATCAGCAGCAACGCCAGCCCGGAACCGGCCAGTTCGGCGATCAGCTCATGGAAGGCCGCCTTGGTGCGTACGTCGATGCCGACCGTCGGTTCGTCCACGATCAGGATCTCGCAGTTGGCGGCGAGCCACTTCGCGAGGCTGACCTTCTGCTGGTTGCCGCCGGAGAGCTGGCCCACGAGCTGGGACGGCGAAGAGATCCGGATGCCCAGCCGGTCGACGTACTGGGCCACCAGGCGACGTTCCGCCCTATCGGTCACCAGCCCGGCCCTGGCCAGGCCCCGCCACACGGTGACACCGACGTTGCGGGTGATCGGCTGGTCGAGGAAGAGGCCCTCTTCCTTGCGGTTCTCCGTCACGTAGCCGATCCGGTAGCGGCGAAGCGCATCACCGACATCGCGGATGCGCACCGGACGGCCCTGCACCTCCACCGTTCCCGACGTGATCCGGTCGAGCCCGAGCAGCGCCTTGGCCAGTTCGCTGCGGCCGGCCCCGACCAGGCCGTACAGTCCAAGGATCTCCCCCGGGCGTACGGACAGGGAGATGTCGCGGTGGCCCCGCGCGGTGCACACCTTGTCGAGCCGCAAGGCCGGCGCCGTCTCTGGGTCGACGTGCCGCTCGGCAAGGCGGACCGAGGAGTACGCCCGCCCGACCATGAGGTCGACGATCTGGTCCTGCGTATAGTCGGCGAGCGGCTTGGCCTCGGCCATGCTGCGTCCGTCGCGCAGCACGGTGACCGTGTCCGCGACCGCGAAGACCTCCTCCAGCTTGTGGCTCACCAGCACGATGGCGTGCCCGCTGTCGCGCAGCTTGCGCACGATCCCGTAGAGCCGGTCGGCCTCATCCCCGGTGAGCGACGCGGTCGGCTCGTCGAGCAGCAGCACCTTGCTGTCGACGCTCAGCGCCTTGGCGATCTCGACCAGTTGCGCCTGCGCCACGGACAGCCGGGAGACCGGGGTGTCCGGGTCGAGGTCCAGGTCGAGCAGGTCAAGGCAGCGGCGGGCCTCGGCACGCATCCGCGCCCGGTCGACCAGCCCGAAGCGCCGCGGCAGGTGGTGCAGCACGATGTTCTCCGCGATGGAGAACTCGGGGATCAGGTTGCGCTCCTGGTGGACCACGCCGATGCCGGCCCGCTGGGCGTCGAGCGGCCCGTTCATGTGCAACTCGGTGTCGTCGAGCAGGACCCTCCCGCCGTCCGGCCGGTACACGCCCGTAATGATCTTGATGAGCGTGCTCTTGCCTGCGCCGTTCTCGCCCAGGAGGGCGTGCACGCTGCCTGCGGCGAGCCGCAGGGTGGCACCGTCCAGCGCGCGCACTCCCGGGAACGTCTTTACCAGGCTCTCGGCGGTGAGCATCATGACGACCCCTTCGACAACTTCTGTCGTACGGTGCCGAGCAGCACCGCACCGAGGACGACCGCGCCGATGATCAGGTCGATCCAGCGCCGGTTGATGTCGAACTGCGCCTGCATGACGTCAACCAGCCGGACCAGGAACGCCGCAAGGCAGGTGCCGACGACGCTGACCACTCCGCCGGTGAGCGCCACCCCGCCAATGATCGGCGCGGCGAAGCTCGGCAGCAGCAGATCGCCGCCGATGCTGGAATTGACGGAGCCGGAAGCGGCGACCGTGATGATGGCGGCGACCCCGGCGAGCAGGCCGCTGAGCCCGTGCGCGATAACGATCGACCGGTCGTTGGAGACACCGGACAGCCGGGCGGCGAACGGGCTGCCGCCGGTTGCCAGCAACTGCCGGCCGGCGACCGTGCGGCCAAAGAACATGGCCACCAGGGCGGCCACCACCAGCGCGAGGATGAAGACGACCGGCAGACCGAACACTGAGGCGGTGCCGAGGTCGCGCAGCCCTTGCGAGTAGCCCTGGAAGGTGTCCGGGCCGTTCACCCCGTACCGCAACCCCTCGATGATCGTCATGGTGGCGAGGGTCACGATGAAGCCGTTGATCCGGGTGAACACGACGAGGAGCCCGTTGACGAGACCGGCGGCGAGGCCGACCCCGAGCGCGCCAAGCACGGCCAATGGGGCGGGCAGGCCGGCTTCGAGCATGAGCCATGCCGCGACCATGGCGCACAGGCCCGTGAGCGTGCCGACCGACAGGTTCATCTGTCCGATGGCCAGCACCACCATCTGGGAGAGCCCGATGACGATCGGGACGGCGAGGAACCGGAAGAACGCGTCCAGCGTGCCGCGGGAGAGCAGATTGCCGTCCGTGGCGACGGCAAGCGCGACGAAGCCGACGACGGCGAGCACAGCGAGGGTGAACTCCGGCCGGACGGTGACGTCCTTGAGCCTCCCGCCGAGAGCGGTACGGCCGACCGTCGTGGTGCCGGTACTCATACCCGCGCCCCCCTTCGTTCTGCGACGACGTGGCGCACCCGGTCCAGCGACAGTGCGACCAACAGCACCAGGCCGATGTAGAGGTGGAGCTGGTCGAGCTGGAACTGCAGCAGGTTCAGTCCCTTGTAGATGACCTGGGTGAGCGTCGCGCCCAGCACCGTGCCGAGAATGCTGACGGCGCCACCGGCCAGCAGCGTGCCGCCGAGCACCGGACCGAGGAACGACGGCAGCAGGAACGAGTCGCCGATGCTCGCCGAGAACGCTCCGTTGTTCGCGGCGAGCAGGAAACCCGCGAGCCCGGCGAGCAGCCCGCTGAGCGCGTGCGCCTGCACCACCCGGTTCCGGATGGGGATGCCGGACAACTCGGCGGCCTTTTCGTTGGCGCCGGTCATCAGGATCTCGCGGCCCGTCCTGCCGAAGCGGAACAGCAACCCCACCAGGAGCGCCGCGACAAGCGCGATCGGCACGACCAAGGGGATGTTGGGGCCGCAGATGTCGCCCGTGCAGTAGTCGGCGAACGTGTCGTTACGCAGGGCATCCATGCCGGCGGGCTGACCGCTGAAAGCGACGCCGTCGGTGAACCGGCTGTAGAGGATCGTGATGAGACCCACCAGGGCGAAGTCCATCGCCAGCGTGACCACGAACGAGTTCACCCCGGTACGCGAAATGATCAGCCCGGCAAGCGCGCCGAGCAACGTCCCGACGATCAGCCCGATCACCAGGCTGGTCAACAGCGACACGCCGAGCCGGTCATAGGCGAGCCCCATGGCGAACGCGCTCATCGCGGCCATGCGGCCGACGGCCATGTTCATGTGCCCGAGCGACAGGACCGCCAACTGGGAGAGGCCGACCACCGCGTACACGCTGATGTCCGACTGGAGCGGCACCAGCGTGAGCGTGGTGTCCATGAACGCGGGACGCAGCGTGGTGAAGAACGCGACGAGGGCGATCAGCAGGATGAGCAGGCCGATCCGCGGGTTGGCCCAGAGCGGCATCCTCGACGCCCTGCGCGGTTCCGGCGAGTCCGCCGCCGGCGCTTCGGACGGAGACGTGGTCTGCGTGCTCACCGGACTCTCCGGTCGTCGATCGCGTCACGGTCCCACTCGATGCCGAGCCCTGGAGTCGTAGGCGGCAGGGCGTGCCCGTCGACGATTTCGGTCTCCCGGCTGGTGATCGCCCTGAGCTGTGGGATGTGCTCCAGATAGCGGCTGTTCGGCACGGCGCAGCAGAGGCTCACGTGCAGCTCCATGAGGAAGTGCGGACAGATCGGGACGTTGTACGCCTCGGCCAGGTGCGCGACCTTGAGCCACGGGGTGATTCCGCCGATGCGCGCCACGTCCACCTGTACGATGCCGGCCGCCTGCCGGTGGAGATACTCGCGGAACTGCGCCACCGAGTAGAGCGACTCCCCGACCGCGACGGGGATCGAGGCGGACGCGGCCAGCGCCTGGTGTCCGGCGACGTCATCGCCCGGCAGCGGCTCCTCGAACCAGTAAGGGTCAGACGGTTCGAGGAGCCGGGCCCGCCTGATGGCTTCCGCAGCGGTGAGTGACTGGTTGGCGTCGAGCATCAGGTCGAAGTTCTGCCCGACGGCCGCGCGGACGGCGGCCAGCCGTTCCGCGTCCTCCACGGGAGAGCGACCGATCTTGATCTTCACCCCGGGCCAGCCCGCGGCCTGGCTGGCCTTCGCACCGGCGATGATCTCTTCGGTGGTGAGGTGCAGCCAGCCCCCCTCGGTGTCGTACAGCGGGATGCGGTCCTTCGCACCACCCGCGAGCACCCACAGGGGCTGTCCCGCGTCGCGGCACCGCCAGTCCCACAGGGCCGTGTCGATGGCGGCGAGGGCGAGGGAGGTGATCGCCCCGACCGTGGTCGCCCGGGTCGCGGCGAACAGGTCATGCCACACCGCCTCCACCCGACGAGCGTCCGCGCCCACCAGCCTCGGTATCAGGTAGTCGCGCAGCAGGGCGAGCACGGCCGTGCCACCGGTGCCGATCGTGTACGAGTAGCCGGTGCCGGTGCCACCGTCGTCGGTCTGGATCTCGACGAAGATGGTCTCCTGCTTGATGAACGACTGGACGGCGTCCGTGCGTACGGTCTCGACCTCCAGGTCGACGAGATACGCCTCGGCATGAGTGATCGCGGGCAAGGAAAGGCTCCTACTGGGCGTGGAGGACTACTTACAGGACAGGTACTGGCTGTCGAACGCCTTCTTCAGCTCGTCCGTCTTCCCCTGCCGGTCAGTGTCATAGGTGTCGATGTTGGCCTTGTCGACGACGAAGGAGCCGGAGTCGATGATCACTCCCGGCTGCGTCATCGTGCAGCCGCCCGCGAGCTTCGTCAGCGCATACGACCCGACGGACGCCTGCCCGACCGGGTTCTGCAGCACGGAGGCGGCGACCGATCCGTCGCGGATGTCGGCGAGGATGGTCTTGTCGTCGTCGATCGCGACGATCTTGATCGGCAGCTTGGCCTGCTTGACGGCCTCGGCGGAGGCGACCGCGGGGTTGTAGGCCGTGTTGACGATGCCCTGGATCTGGTCGCCCTTGGCGGCGAGAAGGTCGGCGACGGCCTTCTGCGCCGTCTGCAGGTCCTTGTCCACGTCGGTCACGGTCTGCAGGAGCTTGACCTTCCCGCCGGTCTCGTCGACCGCCTTCTGCACCCCGGCGACGCGGCGCTGGGTGTTGGAGTCCACCTTGTTGCCGGTCAGGTGTACGAGGTTGCCCTGGTCGCCCATGGCCTGGATCGCAGCCTGCGCCGCCTTGTAGGCGGCCAACTCGACGTCGGTGGACAGGCAGAAGTCCGCCCTGTTGACGCCGCCGGCCGGGCAGGACGCCAGCGAGGCGACCGGGAAGCCCTGCTTCTTGAGGTCATCGAAGGTGGCGTTGATGTTCTCCGGGGCGACGCCGAAGATGCCGAAGGCGTTGTAGCCCTGCGCGGCGAGGGACTTCAGCACGTCGTTCTGCTTGGTCTGGTCCCAGTTGGAGGTCTCGTTGAAGGTGGCGTCGCCGAGGCCCAGATCGGTCTTCACCTTGCCGGACTCGTCCTTCCACGGCTGGAAGTAAGGGTGTGCCCCACCGGGAACCAGGGCGATCTTGACCTGGTCAGGCGTTCGGGTGGTCGCACCGGCCGCCGCTGTGTCGTCGCTCTTCTTGGCGCAGCCGGCGGTGGCAGCGGCGGTGAGCACCACAGCGACAGCCAGCCCGCCGAGCCGAGTGAGGGGTAGATTCATGGCTGCGCCTCTCCGGGGAGATTGGATCCTATAGGATGTTTCCTAGAGATAGATAGCCCGCCCCGGGTGAGGTCGTCAAGTAATACCCGGACAATGTTCCGACTTCGTAGAAGATTGGGATCGATGACACCCTCCGAACGCATCCGATTCAGGCGGTCCACGCTCGGCGACGATGTGTATGACACGCTCAGGGCGCTGATCCTCGAGCACAGCATGCAGCCCGGCGACCGCGTCAACATCGACGCGCTGGCCCGCGAACTCGACGTCTCCCCCACACCCGTCCGCGAAGCCCTGGCCCGCCTCGAGTCCGACGGGCTGGTCCGCAAGCGCCCCCTCGTCGGCTACACCGTCAGCCCCCTGCTTACCCGCGCCGAGTTCACCCACATGTTCGAGTTGCGGCTGCTGCTCGAGTGCGCCGCTGCACGATGGGCCGCCGAGCGAGCCTCCTCCGAGCACCGCGAGGCGATCGCCGCGGAGGCCGTCACATCGATAGCGCAGGAGGATGACGACGCCAACGGCTGGCGCTGGCATGCGGCCTTCACCATGCACGACGCCCGGTTCCATAACCTCATCGCCGAGGCGTCGGGCAACCCGTTGCTCCGCGACGGCCTCGACCGCTTGCATGTCCATCTCCACCTGCACCGGCGGTACTTCCCCTACGCCCAGGCCGGCACGACAGGCGAGGAGCACCAGCGTGTCGCCGCCGCCATCCAGGCCGGCCGTCCCGACGACGCAGAAGAGGCCATGCGTGAGCATCTGACCAGGTCACGCGAGCGGCAGCTTCCGGCGTTCGACTGATTCCGGACAAGGCGCCGCGCCTGGGATAATCGCGCACCCGTTTGTCAGGGGGACGGGTGCCGCTGTCCAATCGTCCGTGGCGCACGGATGACGTGTACGAGGCCATCAAGGCCCTCATCATGACCATGTCATCCCCCCACAGGCCCGGTTGAGCATCGACCGGCAGGCCCGGGATATCTACGCGCGTCGTTCACCCCGATCCGCGAGACTCTGGTGCGGCTCGAGTCCGAGGGCCTGGCCCGCCAGGAGCAACTGCGCGGCTACTTCGCCACGCCGGTCCTGACACCCCAGCAGATCGCCGAGCTCGCCGGCAACAAGCAACTGTTTCAGGCGTTCGTCGGAACCAACTGCCTCCTGCATCTGTTCCGCCGGCGCTACAGCATGCGGCTCGGCACCGCGACCATCGCGGAACATCAGGCCATCGCAGCGGCCATCGCCGCAGGCGACGCGGATCTGACCACGCTCTCGGCAGCCTCTGGTCGGGCAAGGGCCGTCTGGCCGGCCCACCCGTGCGACAGCCGACCCCCTCGGCTGCCGCCACCGTTGCCGTCGCGCACTGCGAAGCGTCCGTGATGGCGCTGGTGCGCTGCGTCCAGTCGCAGCGTTTCGTGTCGCGAAGGGCGTCTTCATCGCGAGCCGCCACTGTGCGTGTCGCTAGGTAAACACCGGGTTTCATCTTGACTGCCGCACGCCGCCCCTACATGCTAGATCACATTTCCTATAGGCTTGAACAGACTGGGAGTCCCCCCGTGATCCGCCCCCCTACTTCACGAGCGCTCACAAGCCCTCCCGCAGCCAAGCGGTCCTCGTCCCCACCGCGATGCGCCCCGTCAGCCGGGCACGGCACCGGCACCCGGCGTGGTCTTTACCTCGGCACCATCGTCGCGATGGTGCTCAGCTTGGCAGCCGTCATGGTCGGTGCCCCGGGCTACGCTGCCGCCAAGGCGGCGAACCGTATCTCCATCTACGCGGCCCCGGACGGCACAGGCACTGCGTGCACCGCCGACAAGCCCTGCTCGATCCAGCAGGCGCAACTCTCCACCCGGACCGCTGCGGCCGACATGGACTCTGACATCCACGTGCTGCTGGCCGGAGGTACTTACTACCTCGCCGAACCGCTCACCTTCACCTCGGCCGACTCCGGCCGTAACGGGTTCCGGATCGTGTGGAAGCCCGCAGGTCAGCAGCGGCCTGTCCTTTCCGGCGGCATCCCGCTGAGCGGCTGGGCGCCGGCCACGGACGCCCCCAACCGCTGGAGCGTCGACGTCCCCGACGGGATCAGTACCCGCGGGCTCTATGCCAATGACGTCCGCGTGCCGCGCTCGCGGGGCACCAGCCCCGTGACGCTGACCCGCACGACGCCGACCTCGAACTTCGCCAGCGGCGGCTACACCGCAGCCAACTCCTCGCTCGCGTCATGGCGGAACCCCGACCAGATCGAGTTCGTCTACGACGACCACCAGGCCTGGGGCCAGAGCCGCTGCCTGGTCGGCGGCATCGTGGGCACCGCGGTGACGATGTCGCAGCCCTGCTGGCAGAACACCCAGCGCCGCTCCTCACCGATCGGCCAGGGCAACGACAACCCGTCCGGCGGCTTCCCAAGCTTGGCGGCGAACTCCCAGCCCAGCTGGATCGAGAACGCCTTCGAGCTCATGAAGGCGGGCGACTGGTACTACGACAAGTCCCTGCACAAGGTCTACTACTGGCCCAAGAGCGGTGAGGACCCCGCGTCCATGAGTTTCGTGCTCGCCGTCAAGGAGCACGTCGTCTACAGCGAGGCGAGTTGGGCCGATCCACTTGCCAACGTGACGTTCACGGGCCTCGAGTACGCGCACACCACCTGGTACCAGCCGAGCACCAACGTCGGTTTCTCCCAGATCCAGGCGAGCAATACCGTCACGCTGCCGAACGGCTACAACTTCCAGGGCCTCTGCCAGTACGTGACCAACCCGCCTGTCCTCCCACCGGCCGGCGAACTGCCCGGCCAGTGCCCCACCGAGAACTACACACCGCCGACCGCGACGGTGCAGCTGAGCGGCACGAAGAACGTCCAGTTCCTCAACAGCAAGTTCCACCACATCGGCAACGCCGGCTTGTGGCTCTACCACGGCGCCAACGGCGACCTCGTCGAGGGCAACGAGTTCACTGACATCTCCAGCAACGGCCTCGTGCTCGGTGCGATGGACGACCCGCTGCCGCTCGATGACGACCCGGACGAGATCGCGATCAACAACTCGATCCGCAACAACTACCTGTACAACGTGGCCGAGGAGTTCTCCGGCGGCGTGGGTATCTCGGTGTACTACACGAGAGGCACCGTCGTGGAGCACAACCAGCTGATGGACATGCCGTACACCGGCGTGAGCTTCGGCTGGGGCGGCCACCACATCGATATCAACCACCTGACTGCGGACCCGAGCATCAATCAGGACAACACGATCCGCAACAACGTCTTCATCAACACGATGCGTGACCGCAGCGATGGCGGGCCGATGTACAGCCAGGGCCACCAGTCGAACAACACCTGGGAACACGCGCTGCAGGTCACCGGAAACGTCGCGTTCAGCAACCCCGGCTCGCGGTACTTCTTCTACCACGACGAGGGCAGCAGCTACATCGTGCTCGACGGCAACGCCGAGTACGGCAACGGGGGCGGCTTCAACGGCGGCTGCACCACGCCCGGTCCGGTTCGGGTCACGAACAACTACCGGGTGGGCGCGATCAACAGCAACATCTGCAGCTTCAACGGCCCGGCGGCGAACTTCACGAGTCAGGGCAACGTCCAGATCTCCAGCAGCCCTAGCCCCGGCGTCATCCCGAACTCGCTGCTTTCCAACGCCGGCCTGCAGCCGGCCTACCAGCACCTGCTGTACCAGCAGCCGCCGCGGATCTACATCGTGAGCGACCCCAACTCCGCCACCGGCACGCTGATCTCCGGGTCCGGCTTCGGCCCGGACTCCCAGGTGGCCATCGGCGGCTATCCCGCGAAGCTCGTGCAGTACGTCTCGCCCAACTACCTCATCGCGCACTTCGCCCCTGGCAAGACCACGGGTGACCTCACCGTCACCAACGCGGCAGGCGCCGGGACCAAGCCTGGCCTGATTGGCGGTAACAACGTCGCCCTCGGCAAGCCGGCGTCCCAGATCTCCACGCTGACCGGCTACGGCGACCTCAGCGCGGGCAAGGGCGTGGACGGCAACACCAGCGGCGACTACACGCAGCAGGCGATGGCTCACACCAACTCCGCTGCCAACGCCTGGTGGCGAGTCGACCTGGGCCAGGTGTACAACCTCGACAAGATCCAGGTGTGGAACCGGACGGGCGCCCAGTCAGAGGTGGACCGCGACAAGGACTACTGGGTACTGGTGTCCAGCACCCCGTTCACCGACGACAAGTCGGCTGCGGCATGGGCGGCGACGCCCGGGGTGTGGTCGTTCCGCGACAGCGGCACCATGGGCCGACCCACCATCATCGACGGGCCGATGACCGGCCGCTACATCCAGGTACAGCTCAGCGGGACCAACTACCTGGTCGTGGCCGAGCTGATGGCCTTCATTACCGAGACGGCGCCGCCCCCGCCGGTCATCACGTCGCCGGCTGACGCCGCGGCGGGCAACGGCGCGGTCACGGTCACAGGCACCGCCGAACGGTGGTCGACCATCACCGTCAGGGACGGCGGCACAACGGTCTGCACCACCGAGGCCGACCTCACCGGCAGTTGGTCGTGCACACCCGAGTCGGGTCTCGCGGCCGGCTCGCACAGCCTGACCGCGACCGCGACCAACGCCGACAAGCAAACCTCCGAGCCCTCCACACCGATCTCGTACCTGGTGCTGAACGGCGCCGGCTTCACAACCGGCGGCGGCTGGGTGACCGAGCCGAGCCTTGGTACGAAGAGCGACTTCGGGTTCACCGTGAAGTACCTGAAGAACGGCAACATCCAGGGCAACAGCCAGTACACCTACCGGAAGACCCTGACCGCCAACCAGGTCGCCGACTCTGAGGGTAGCTACCTGCCCGCAGGTGACTACGACTGGACCATCAAGAGTAGCGTGATGACCGCTTTGGCACAGTCCTGCACGAGCACTACACCGAAGGTGTGCACCGCCACCTTCACCGGGAAGAGCGCGATCACTGCCGTCAACCAGGCAACTGAGATCGCCTACAGCCTAGGCGACGGCTACCAGTTCCAGGTGGACATCACCGACAACGGCGAGCCCGGCTCGGGCAACGCGACCACCAACCCGGACACCTACGCGATCCGAGTCTGGGACGCCGGCGGCACGTACTACCAGCTCGGCGCGCCCACAGCGCAGCGGCCGCTGAACGGAGGCAACATACAGGTTCGGCCGTAACCGCAACGGGGAGCGGCCCGAGACCCAGCGGTCTCGGGCCGCTGCTTTTCAACCGACGTAAAGGGGCATCGACTTTTTCGTCGTCAGGTCAGTGACGACGCACATCCCCTTCGTGGCCCTGGTTCCGGGACTGTAAGAACAACGGCTCTGTCTTTCTTTCGACTCTGTCTCTCTTTCGGTGGTGACCGAGAGTCAGGCCAAGAGGATGCGGTGGCGGAGCAACGCGAAGCCGACTCGGCCGTGCATCTGGCACATGATCCGCTTGGTCTTGGTGTTCACGCCTTCGGTGCCGCCGCTGTGGAACGGCAAGGTGACGGCCGCTCGGACGGCATCGCGGTCCTGGTCAAGGCCGCGGATGAAGGCGGGTAAATGAGGAAGATCGACTTTCGGATAAAACCAAGACAGATCTTGACGAGTATGGGGAGATTTACTAACTTCTAGGTTAAGCCGCTGAGGCGGCCGACCCCTCAAAAGGGTCGGCGGTCAGGCCCCTCAAAAGGGCCCGGCGGCGGGGAACCCCTCAAAAGGGTTCCGGGTCGGGTCTCTCAAAAAGACTCCACCCGGAGACACGGCCTCTCAAAAACGCCGGTGCCTCCAGAGTTTCAAGGGCCTCCGTCCCCATCATCGGGACGGAGGCCCTTCTCTGCCGACTGCACAAAGCAGAAAACCGCAGGGATTGGAGGCCGCGATGCCCGGCACCTACGAAGTACGCACATTCGGCTGCCAAATGAATGTGCACGACTCAGAACGCATCGCGGGCATGCTGGAGGCGTCCGGATACACACCGGCCCAGCCCGGAACGCCCCCCGACCTCCTCGTGTTCAACACCTGCGCCGTCCGCGAGAACGCCGACAACAAGCTCTACCGATCCCTCCGCGGATTACGCGACCACAAACACGACGGCATGCAGATCGCCGTCGGCGGATGCCTCGCGCAAAAGGACCGCGGCACCATCATCAAGCGCGCACCCTGGGTCGACGTCGTCTTCGGCACTCACAACATCGCCGCCCTTCCCACCCTCCTGCAACGCGCCCAAGTGGCCAGGACCGCCCAGATCGAAATCCGCGAGGCACTGGAAACCTTCCCCTCCACGCTCCCCACCCACCGGGAATCCCCCTACGCCGCCTGGATCGCGATCTCCGTCGGCTGCAACAACACCTGCACCTTCTGCATCGTGCCCTCCCTGCGCGGCAAGGAGACCGACCGCCGCCCCGGCGACATCCTCGCCGAGGCCCGAGCCATGGTCGACGACGGCGCGCTCGAAATCACCCTCCTCGGACAGAACGTCAACGCCTACGGCGTCGGCTTCGGAGACCGCCAAGCCTTCAGCAAGCTGCTACGCGCCTGTGGAGACATCTACGGCCTCGAACGGGTCCGCTTCACCAGCCCCCACCCGGCCGAATTCACCGACGACGTGATCATCGCCATGGCCGACACCCCCAACGTCATGCCGCAACTCCACATGCCGCTGCAGTCCGGGTCCGACCGTGTCCTCCGTGCCATGCGCCGGTCATACCGCCGCGACCGCTACCTGAAGATCCTCCAATACGCCCGCGACGTCCTGCCCGACCCCGCCATCACCACCGACGTCATCGTCGGCTTCCCCGGCGAGACCGAAGCCGACTTCCAGGACACCCTCGACCTCGTCCGCCAGGCACGGTTCGCCGGCGCCTACATGTTCCAGTACTCCAAACGTCCCGGCACCCCGGCGGCCGAACTCGACGACCAACTTCCCAAGGAGGTCGTGCAGGAGCGGTTCGACCGGCTCGTCGCCCTGCAGGACCAGATCAGCCTCCAAGAGAACCAGCGCCAGGTGGGCCGGACCCTCGAACTGATCATCGCCGACGGCCAGGGCCGCAAGAACGGCTCGACGGGCCGCCTGTCGGGACGGGCACCCGACGGTCGCCTCGTGCACTTCACACCATCGCCCCCGTCCGGCGAAACCCTCCACGCGACCCCACGTCCAGGAGACGCGGTCACCGCCACCATCACCCACGCGGCCCCGCACCACCTCCTCGCCGACGACGGCATCCTGCACCTGCGCCGGACCAACGCCGGCGACACCTGGGAAAGGCGCCAGGCCCACCCACCCACGCCCGCGAAAGCCCCACCGAACGTCACCATGCTGGGCATGCCCGGAATGCGAGGCGCCCGGCCTGCCACCGGGCACGGCTGCGGCACCTGCTGAAGGAATCGTCGGTGTGAAGCCGACCGCCAGACGGGAGTGGACATGATCCTGGTCACCGGCGGCACGGGCCGTATCGGCAGCGAACTGGTGCGACTGCTCGCCGCGAAGGCGGTCCCCGTGCGGGTGCTGACCCGCGACGCGTCCAAGGCGGAGAGCCTGGCGCGGCACGGTGTCGAGATCGCGGTCGGGAACATGAACGACCCGCGTGGCCTTGACGCCGCCATGAGCGGTGTCGGTCAGGTGTTCCTGCTCTCCAAGGAGGAGCCCGCTCAGGTGGAGCTCCAGCACAACGTCGTGGTCGCGGCCGTGTCGGCGGGTGTCCGTCGCCTGGTCAAGGTTTCCGCGATGGGCGCCGGCCCGGACTCACCGCTGAGAGAGGCGCGCTGGCACGCCCGGACCGAGGACGAGATCGCCGCCTCGGGGCTCGCCTACACCCACCTGCGGCCGAACTTCTTCATGCACAACCTCACCATCTACGCGGCCTCGCTGGGGGATGGCGTGCTCTCGGCACCCATGGGCGGGTCGCGTATCAGCATGATCGACCATCGGGATGTGGCGGCGGCGGCTGCCGCGGTCCTCACCGAGCCCGGGCACGAGCACAGGTCGTACACGCTGACCGGGCCGGAAGCGTTGTCCTTCGCCGAAGTGGCCGACCACCTGTCCCGGGCACTCGGCCATCCCATCCGTTATGTGAACGTCTCCCTGGAGGACGCGCGGAGGAAATGGCTGGCCCTGGGGATCCCCGTGTGGCGGGTCGACTCCTTCATCGACATACACCGGGAGTACCGGACGGACTGGGCCGCACCGGTGACCACTGACGTCGCGGACCTGGTCGGACGCCCAGCGCGCTCGCTTGCGGCAATCGCCGCCGACCTTCTCGGATCACGATGACCGAACCCGCGGCGGCCGACCTTCCGATTCGGACCGACGCCGGGGCACTCGACGCGGCTGCGGGCGATTTTGGAGGCTTGATCCGCTGCCGTCCCGCCGCGGCGCTCAAGGCCACCACTGCCGGCCAGGTCTCCGCTGCCGTGAACCTCGCCGTGGAACGGGGCTGGGGAATCGGCGTACAGGGCCGGCGGCACAGTACGGGCGGACAGGCTCAGATTTCCGGCGGGCTGGCGCTGTCGACCGCCGGACTGGACCACCTCTCCGTCGACGAGCGCACCCGGCAGGCCGACGTGGGCGCCGGCGTGCGCTGGGACATCCTGGTCCGGCACACGCTGAAGCACGGACTGATCCCTCCGGTGCTCACCGACTATCTGGGGCTCAGCGTCGGGGGGACTCTGTCGGCCGGCGGATTCGGGGGCTCCTCGTTCCACGCCGGCGGCCAGACCGACAACGTCGACGAACTGACTGTGGTGACGGGAACCGGTGAGGTGGTGACCTGCTCTGCTCGGCGGAATCAGCACCTCTTCGACGCGAGCCGAGCCGGTTTCGGACAGTTCGGCGTGATCGTCGCCGCACGGCTTCCCCTGGTTCCGGCATCGCCTGTCGTCCGTACCTGCAAGGCGCTCTATACGGACCTCCACCAGATGATCGAGGACCAGCGGATCCTGACCGCCGCCACGGGTGTCATCTCCGTTCAGGGCTTCGCGGTCCCGAACGAGCCGGAGCGGCTCGCGCGCACGTTCGGCCCCGACGCCAGGCTCCACCTGCCGTCGCCGGATGACCGGCCGTGGATCTACCAGATCAAGGTCGCCCATCCGGTGGGCGACCGGTGGACGCCCACCGCGACGTGTGATCCGTTGTCGGGCCTGTCCGTGCCGCCCGGCCAGTGGGTCGCGAAGGAGTGCGACGCGCTGGAGTTCGCCGACCGGATGGCCCCGGACGTCCGGCTGATGTCCGAGGCGGGGCTGTGGCAGGCCTCGCACCCGTATCTCAGTGTCTTCCTGCCCGCAGGCCGGTCGGCGGACGTGATCAGCGCCGCCCTCGACACGAGGTCGCCGGCAGATCAGCGGCACGGGCCCGTCATCATCCAGGTGCTGACGCGTCGCGCCCTGCGCACGCCGAACATGCTGCTGCCGGCCGGCGACCAGCCGGTGCTCTTCAGCCTGCTCCCCAACGCGTATCCATCCACTCCGGCGCGCGTCGCGGCCCTGCTGAACGACAACCGCCGCATCCACCACCTCGCCTGCCGGGCCGGGGGCACGCTTTATCCGTTCGGATCGCCGCCGACGGATCTGGAACGGCCTCGGCACCACGTGCTGCGTACTCCGCACCAGCGCGACATGAAGCGCCTGTTCGATCCGCATGGACTGTTCGGCCGCTGAGCACCGATGCCGGGGAACGCGTCAGTGGGCCGACACGGCCCACCTGCGGAACACCGAGCCTCCCCTGTAGGCCGGACACCGGCGATGTGACAGCGGGAGCGACCTGCTCCGACGCTGTTCCCGGATGGTCACCGCCACCCACTGGTAGATCGGGGTCGGATCGAAACCGTCGACTTCGGGGGGCGGCGTCAGGCGGAAGTCGTACGATTTGCCACTATGAGGTCGCGAGTGATGGCGCTGGCCGCCTGCTTGATCACGTTGGGCTGTGCCGCGCAGCCCCCGCTCGCCGCGCCGGCCCCCTCACCGTCGAGCACGCCCACCGTGCCGGCCCCTTCGGCATCGGCCACACCTACCACGGAGATCTCCGAGAGGTGGGTCCAAGTCCCCGGTCTGTCCACCGACACCGCGTGGGAGCGTGGCCTGCGCGACGTGACCGCTGTCGGTCCCGAGCTGGCGTGGGCGATCGGGTACACCGGCTGGGAGGACAGCGTGAGGACGTCGCTGCGTACCTGGGACGGGTCACGATGGCGCGCGGTGCCCGTCGAGGCTCTGGGCGGCCTGGCGAGCATCGACTCCGACGGGCCGCGCAACGCGTGGATGCTGGGCGGAGGTTTCGACGAGACCCTGGCCCAGCACTGGGACGGGCACGCCTGGCGGCGATACCGGCTCTCTGGGTACGGGCGGGACGTGGCTGTGGACGGCCGCCGGGTGGTCGTGATCTCGGACACTTCGGTACTGACCTGGAACGGCACCGCCTTCGTCACCGAAAAGGTGCTCGGCGGCGAGGAGACCAGGCTGGTCGCGGTGGACAGCGGCGCCGGTCACACCTGGGTCGCCGGGATACGGGACTCGGTGCGGCCCGTGATCTGGCACGGGCACAACGGCAGGTACGAGGAGACCACGCTGCCCGAGGGCTCCCTCACCACGATCTTGCAGATCAGCCCCGACGACGTCTGGGCGGTGGGCAACATCGGCGAGCGGCCCCTGGTGTTGCACTGGAACGGCCGATCCTGGGAGCGGCCCACCATCCCGCCGTGGAAGGCCGAGCTGCAGAGCGTGACCGCGTTCGGGCCTGACGACGTCTGGTTCGCGGGCAAGGACCACGACGAGCCCGGTGGGGTCTCGGTCCTGCACTGGGACGGCCGGAACTGGACGAAAGAGGTGCCCCCGCCGGACGGGGAGGGGCACCACGCACTGATCGAGCGAGTCCCCGGCACTTCCCAGCTGTGGCTGGTGGTCAACGTGGCCAACGGTGATTCCGAGTCGATCGTCACCTTCCGCCGGGAATAGCGGAGCCGGCCTGGTCGGGTGGCTGTCGGATCGGTGCCGCTCAGATCGTCCCGGAGCACGATCTCGCCGGTGGGGCTCTCGTAGCCGACCTCGGCGACGTAGTCCCACGCGGGTTCTGTGCGGGAAGGCTCGCTGTCGACGCGAACAGACGGTCATCTCGCCGAGCTCACCGCTGGATCCCGCCGTGAGACGGCCGATGAGGGCCGGCGCGCACGTGCGCACGTATCCCTTGCAGGCCGAACAGGATGAGAAGCTCGACCACGCCGCCGTCGGCGCTGCCCAGCCAGTGCGGCAAGGACGTGTCGAACTCGGCCGCCTCACCGGGCGGCAACGTCAGGTCGCGCTCGCCGAGCACCAGCCGCAGGCGACCGTTGAGCACGTACAGCCATTCGAAGCCTTCGTGAGTCTGTGGGGTCGGTTCGAGCGGTTCCGGCCGAGCGGGGATGATCATCTTGAACGCCTGCGTACCACCCGGCCGCCGGGACAACGGAACGAAGATCATTCCGAACCGCCGGATCGGCTTCAGGTGGATCCGGGGGTCGCCTGTGCGCGGGGCACCGACGAGGTCGTCCAACGGAACGTCGTAGGTACGGGCCAGCGGCAGCAGCAACTCCAGGGTCGCCCGGCGCTGCCCGCTCTCCAGCCGGGACAGGGTGCTCTCCGACACCCCGGTCGTCGCCGCGAGATCGGCGAGGGTGATGCCGCGGTTACGACGCAGCGCACGCAGCCGCGGCCCCACCGCGTCGAGCACGTCTTCCGTTTCATGGTCCACGAGACCATCTTGCCAAAACCGCAAGATTTCGTGCCAGATCGCGATGAGTCCGGCAAGACTGAGCGCATCCCGACAGAAGGAGCCTCGATGAGCACCACCGATGCGGTCACGTTCTGGGAGGGCGTCTACGCGGCCCGACCCGCGGCCACCGACCCGCAGCCGAACGACCGTCTCGCCGAGACGGTCACGGGCCTGCCGCCCGGCGACGTGTTGGACCTCGGATGCGGCGACGGCGACGACGCGCTGTGGCTCGCCCGCCGGGGGTGGCACGTCACCGCCGTCGACATCTCGGCCGTGGCGGTCGAGCGGCTCGCCGGCCTTGCCCGCTCACGCGGCCTGGGCGACCGGGTCATCGCCGAGCGGCATGACCTGCACGAGTCCTTCCCGCAGGGCGGGTTCGACCTGATCTGCGCCCACTACCTGCACACCCCCTTCGACCTGGACAGGGCAACCGTCCTGCGCGCGGCCGCGCACGCGCTGCGCCGGGGCGGGCGGCTGCTGGTCGTCGACCACGGCTCGACCGCGCCGTGGTCGTGGAACCAGGATCCCGACGTCCGGTACCCGACCCCGCAGGAGGTCGCCGCGGGTATCGATCTGGACCCGGCGACATGGACGGTCGAGCGGGCCGACGCACCCCGCCGGATCGCGACCGGACCGGGCGGGCGCACCGCCGAGGTCACCGACCACGTCCTGCTCATCCGCCGCACCGCCTGACCCGGCGCCGGCGCCGCTCCCCCATGAAGGCCACCATGCCCACCGCCTCCCGCCGCAACCGCCGCGGCGACACCCCGCCGCCCCGGACCGGAAGCAGCGAGATCGAGATCCTGCGCGGCTTCCTCGACTACCTCCGGACCTCGATTGCCGCGAAGGTCGACGATGCCCCCGAACCGCAGGTCCGAACAGCCGGAGTGCCGTCGGGCACGAACCTGCTCGGCCTGCTCAATCACCTTACTTTCGTCGAGCGCTCGACGTTCCTCGGGGACAACGTCACCGACTGGCAGGCGACGTTCCAGGCCGCACCAGCGGACAGCGTGGCCGACGTCGTCGCCCGCTACCGAAAGACGGTCGAGCGCGCGAACGAAGTTCTCGACGGGTGCACCGACCTCGGCGCACCGGTCCCCCGGCCGCGGCCGGAAAACCCCGCTCCCAGCATCCGCTGGGCACTCACCCACATGATCGAGGAGACCGGCCGCCACGCCGGCCACGTAGACATCCTCCGCGAACTGATCGACGGCGCGACCGGGCGCTGATCCACCTCCTCCAACGGCCGTTGTCGCGCCGCTTCCTCCGATCCGCGCGCACGGTGGCGACCGTTACGCTGCGGTGGTCGGGTGAGTCGTTGGCCGGCAGGCCCTCGACCGGGTAGACCGCCTCCCATACCCCGCAGGGCATGAACTCCGCGGGAGGAAGTGACGGGGGTGCGCGAGAGACGGGCCGCGCCGCACAGTTGTCGAGAAGAGCTTTGTGGCACGGCCGGCCGTGCCCAAAAGATGAACGCCGAGGGTAGAAAGGTTAAAAAAATAGCGCGCCCAAACACCGAT
>NZ_JBEOZN010000078.1:0-46619 GCF_040298085.1 Streptosporangium sp. NPDC001681
TCAGGGGGATATCTCCTTGCCATGCCGACCTCTCCTGAAGGGGGTGGAGGCATGTAAGTCAACCAAAGCGACTCCACGAAAGCCGGGGTACATCAAAGTCTCCACCGAACCCGGGACGATTCACAGGAACGCCTGGGACATCCGTTCCAGGCGTTCACTGTTGCATGAGCCGGACCCTTACGTCCTCTGGGAGGAGGGGAAGGTAGTCATATCCAAGATCATCCAACTCTGTGCGTACCCATTGAGCCCCATGATCATCGGGCTCAAGCTTCCGCAAGTGAAATCTCAGACTCTCAACCGCTCGCCGCTCTCGCTCCCGATCACTTCCTGGCCTGAAGTCGGCCGGAAGGTTGTGGCAGATGTCGGCGATCATTCTTATCCGGTCGATGCGGCTGAGCGGGCTACTGAGGTCCTCACCACCCTGCAACTCCCGGCGCACGATGTGCGTCGTGGCGCGTATCTCGATGAACCCTCGGCCCATCAGATAGCGCACCGCGGTCTGAGCCGACAGACGTGCCTCCCGACGTCGTAAGAGCCGCCAGCCCATTACTCGCTCCCTCAACGAAAAGCGCGTTGTCGTCACCGTTGTCGTCAAGCACAACAAAAAGCGCCCCGGCCATAAATGGCTCGGGGCGTTTGTGCTGCTCAGCTGTTGTGGTCAGGGGCGGGGTCGAACCGCCGACCTTCCGCTTTTCAGGCGGACGCTCGTACCGACTGAGCTACCTGACCTTGGTGGTGGATCGAACACCTACCTGAGCGGTCCTGACGGGACTTGAACCCGCGACCTCCACCTTGACAGGGTGGCGAGCACTCCAAACTGCTCTACAGGACCTTGCTTGGCTGGGGCTTTTGTCCCCGGCCTTTCTGGCTTTGCCAGCCTACCAGTTCTTCGGAGGTCTTCGACCTGCCGTTTCCCTGGCGAGCCTTGGCTCTGCCGGTGCCCCCAACGGGATTCGAACCCGTGTCGCCGCCTTGAAAGGGCGGTGTCCTAGGCCACTAGACGATGGGGGCTCGGGACTCGCGTCCCGTTCCTTCGCCGTGCTCCGCTGGAGACCTCTGAAGCATAGGGGACTTTTGCCCCGTTGCCAAAGCGGCTTTCCGGCCTACGGCGTCGGTGTGACGGTGATGGACCCCGTTGGAGACGGGGTAATCGTCGGCACAGGAGAAATTGTACGGCCAGGCTCGGTCTCAACGTGACGCTGGATCTGAACCGACTGCTCACCGAGCCCTCCCAGGGTGATGTCGTCCCAGGCCCTCAGGCGGTGCGTGTCGGCGTCGAAGTACAGAACCGAGGCCGCGACGGGGGTGGGTTCGTCGTGTTCGAGGGCTCGCAGCCCGGCGCCGCCGGTGGACCCCTGGACCAGGAGGCGGCTGCCGGAGGGCAGCAGTTCGGTGGATCGCTCGTGCGAGTGGCCGGTGAGGATCATCGGGGCCGCGCCGGAGAACCCCTTGGCGATCGTCGGGTCGTGGACGGCGATCAGGTCGACCTGCTTGGGGAGCCGGGCCAGCTTTGCGGCGTGGGAGCGGCCCAGCGCGTCGAGGGATTCGAGGTTGGAGTCGACGGAGACGGACTTGTCGGGGGTGAACCGGGGGTCGCCCAGACCGTAGACGCGCAGCCCCGCCACGGTCTTGGCCGAGTCGTCGAGGACGACCGCGCCCTTCTGCCTGCTTACGGCCCGCTGGGTGGTCATGGAGTCGTGGTTGCCCCTGACGAAGACGTACGGGACGCCGAAAGTACCGATCTCCTCGACGAACTTGTCCTCGGGGCCGGTGCCGTGGTCGGTCAGGTCGCCGGTGTCGATGATCGCGTCGATCTTGAACTGGGTGGTGACCGAGCGGATGAGGTTCCAGGCGATGGGGCTGAGGTGGATGTCGGAGACGTGCAGTATCCGGATCGAGGTGGGGTCGGCGTCATAGACCGGCAGCGCGGAGACGACGTCGTAGAGCTGGGAGACGTTGTTGACGAGCTTGGCGAGCTGGACCCGGTAGGACTCGAACCTGGTCACGATCGACTCGGCGTCGCCGACCAGCGTCGGAGCGCCTGCCAGCAGGCCGGTGTACTTGGGTTCCACCACGGAGTCCGGCCGGAAGGTCAGGGCGACGGCGGCGCCCGTGCCGGCGATCGCGACGGCGACGCCCAGCGTGCCCGCGAGGGCAGGTCCTGGGCGGCGGAAGACGATCAGGGACGTGACCAGGGCGCCCGCCAGGCCGCAGAAGGCGGCACGCACGATCAGCGTCCTGACTCCGTTGCCCAGTTCCTCCTCCAGGAGCGCGGGGAGCCGGTCGGCCGAGAGCCTGGGGTCGTCCAGGAACCCGCGTGCCCGGTCGGGGTTGATGTTCTCCAGGGTCACCCGGAGGCCGACCGGGGCGTTGTGCGTGTCGAACAAAAGTGTGCCGAAAGGGTGAGCATCCAACACGGTCTCCCCGGTCCACGAGGGCTCGGCGGACAGGCCGAGCTCCACCGGACCGACATTGGACCGTACCGCCCCGCCGAGCATGATGCCGAGCCACGCACCCGCCAGTGCGACGGCGGCGACGGCCGTGGTGCGGGCGATCCGCCTGCCCGCGCGACCGGTGGCGAGCCGGCGGGTCCTCTGGGTCCAATCAGCGAATTTCATGGGCCTCCACCTCGCCCCGGGAACACCGGGGCAGAATGACAGGTGTGATCGAGATCTCGCGGGAGAAGTTTGAGGAGCTTGTGGCCGAGGCTCTGGACACCATTCCCCCCGAGCTGACGAAAGTGATGGACAACGTGGTGCTCGTCGTCGTCGACGACCCGCCCGAACCAGATCTCCTGGGTCTTTACACCGGCATTCCCCTGACCGAACGTGGCGACTGGTACGCAGGAGTGCTACCCGACCGGATCGAGATCTACCGCAGGCCGATCTGCTCGATCTGCGAGACCGAGGAGCAGGTCATCGAAGAAGTGCAGATAACGGTCGTCCACGAAATCGCCCACCATTTCGGCATCGACGATGATCGGCTGCACGAGCTGGGCTGGTAACTAGCCCCGTACAACACATCAAAACCCCCGTTCCTGAAATATCACAGCTTATCATTACGGTTTGCATGCGCTTGATTGCTTTCGGTTGCGCGTCGGCCCTGCAGCAGGCACCGTAGGTTACACAGTGAACACCCACAGTCAGTGTGCCTGCGAGCTCAGCGGAGTCCTATGGCGGCGACCAAGTCCGGCCGACTACCCGGGCGGCACCGCCGTCCGGCGGAACGCCAAGCGACCTACGGCGAGGTCATCGCCATCGGCGAGTTCCGCGCGCTCTGGATCGGCCAGGGGCTCTCCCTCCTCGGCGACCAGCTCTCCCGGGTGGCGCTGTCCGTCCTGGTCTTCGAGCGGACGGACTCGCCCCTGGCCACGGCGTCGGTCTATGCCCTGACCTACCTGCCACCGATCATCGGCGGGCCGCTCCTCGCGGGACTCGCCGATCGCTACGCCCGCCGGCGCATCATGCTCGTCTGTGACGTGCTCAGGGCCCTCCTGGTCGCGCTCATGGCGATCCCCGGCACCTCGTTCGCCATGCTGTGCGCGCTGGTCTTCTGCGTGGTGCTGCTCAGCGCGCCGTTCTCGGCGGCGCGGGCGGCGCTCCTGCCGGAGCTGCTCACGGGCGACCGCTACGTCGCGGGCTCCGCCCTGCAGAACATGACCAATCAGGGCGCGCAGATGCTCGGCTTCGCCGCCGGCGGCTTCCTGATCATGGGAATGGGGCCGTACCGCGCGCTGGCCCTGGACGCGGCGACCTACCTGGCCTCCGCGCTCATCATCGTCTCGGGCGTACGGCGGCGTCCCGCCCCCATCTCCGCCGACGAGAGCCGGCCCTCGATGTGGACGATGACCCGCGCCGGCGCCAGGCTGGTCTTCGGCGACCCCCGGCTACGGACGTTGGTGCTCTTCGCCTGGCTCTGTGGCTTCTACGTGCTCCCCGAGGGGATCGCGGCCCCGTACGCCGGTGAGCTGACCGGAAATCCCCGGCAGCTCTCCCTGGTCACCGGTCTGCTGATGGGGGCCATGCCCACCGGTACAGTCGTCGGCGCGTTCCTGTTCAGCCGCTACGTCAGCCCGTCGAACCGGCTGCGGTCGATGGGCTGGATGGCGATGCTGACCTGCGCGCCGCTGATCCTGTGCGCGGCGCGGCCGCCGCTGCCCGTGGTGCTGCTGCTCTGGTTCGTCTCGGGGCTGGGCGGGGCCTACCAACTCGCGGCCAACGCCGCGTTCGTGCAGTGCGTCCCCGCCGAGCGGCGGGGACAGGCATTCGGGCTGGTCCAGTCGGGCCTGCTGGCCTCCCAGGGCGTCGGGATCCTGGTAGGCGGGGCCGCGGCCGACCACCTCGGCCCCGAGATGGTGGTGGCACTGGCCGGCGCGACCGGACTCGCCGTGGCGGCCGCGCTGGCCGTGCTCTGGAGGGCATCCCGCAGGGAGATCATCGAGAGGGTTCGCGCCGAGGCGAACTCCTGACTCACCCCTGGGTGCGGGGGTCGTCGCTACGCGGCGGCACCGTGCCGTACGGGGCCGAAGGGGGCTGGGGAGCCTGGTAGGGGGGATACTCGGGGGCCTGCTGGTGCGGAGCGCGGTGCTGGCTGGTGGCCTTGGCCCAGCCCTGCTCGGCCTTGGTCTTGGCGTCCACCCAGATCGGGTTGTCCTTGTTCTTGTCGATCAGGTCCTGGAGGACCGACCTGTCCTTGTTCTCCTCGGGCAGGAGCACCCAGCCGATCGCGTAGACCGCCACCCCGAGACCACCGAAGAAGGTGGCGACGGCGAGGGCCGCGCGGATGATGTTGGGGTCCACCCCGATGTAGCGTCCGAGGCCGGAGGCCACACCGGCGATGATGCGCCCGTCCCTGGTTCTGCGGAGCTGCTTGACGCCGGAAAAGTCGTTTTCGTTCATGTATTAAGACTGCCCCGTGGCGGGTCCTCATCACATCGGGACTTCCCCTGGCGCAACCCTGACATCCACCCTGTTCGGCCCGGCAATACCCTGACAGGGCCGAACAGAGAGGAAAACCCATGGACGACCTCCTGCGTATCGACGACACGCTCTCCGAGGAGCAGCGACTCATCCGCGACACCGTGCGGGACTTCGTCGCGGACCGGGTGCTTCCTCATATCGGCGACTGGTTCGAGGAGGCCACCTTCCCCGCCCGCGAACTCGCCCCGGCGCTCGGCTCGCTCGGCGTGCTGGGCATGCACCTTCAGGGGTACGGCTGCGCGGGCCTCGACGCCGTCTCGTACGGGGTGGCCTGCCGCGAGCTGGAGGCGGGAGACTCCGGACTGCGGTCGTTCGTCTCCGTGCAGGGCTCGCTCGCGATGTTCCCGATCTGGAAGTACGGCTCCGCCGAGCAGAAGGACGAGTGGCTGCCCCGGATGGCCGCGGGCGAGGCGATCGGCTGCTTCGGCCTGACCGAGCCCGACCACGGCTCCGACCCGGCCGGCATGCGCACCCACGCCAAGCTGGACCCCTCGGGCGACTGGATACTCAACGGCGCCAAGATGTGGATCACCAACGGCTCGATCGCCGACGTCGCGGTGGTCTGGGCGCAGACCGAGGACGGCGTCCGCGGCTTCGTGGTGCCCGCGGACACCCCTGGCTTCACCGCCCCGGAGATCCACCGGAAGATGTCCCTGCGGGCCTCGGTGACCTCGTCGCTCTACTTCGACGACGTCCGCCTGCCCGCCTCCGCCGTACTGCCCGGGGTGCGCGGCCTGAAGGGCCCGCTGTCCTGCCTGTCCGAGGCGCGCTTCGGCATCCTGTGGGGCGTGGTGGGGGCCGCCCGTGCCTGCCTGGAGTCCGCGGTCGACTACTCCACCTCCCGTATCCAGTTCGGCAGGCCCATCGGCGGCTTCCAGCTGACCCAGGAGAAGCTCGCCTGGATGTACGTCGGGGTGGGACAGTCACAGCTCACCGCGCTCCATCTGGGCCGCCTCAAGGACGCGGGGACCCTCACCCCCCGCCAGGTCAGCTTCGGCAAGCTCGCCAACGTCCGCGCCGCCCTGGACATCGCCCGCCAGGCACGCTCCATCCTGGGCGGCAACGGCATCACGCTGGAGTATCCGGTGATCCGGCACATGAACAACCTGGAGAGCGTGCTGACCTACGAGGGCACCCAGGAGATCCACACGCTCGTGCTCGGTGAGGCGCTGACCGGCATCCCCGCCTACCGCTGAAGGTCCCACAGGGCCCTGACGTACGCCCTGCCCGTGTCCGGCCTGCTCGGGCTACCTCCGGCGGGGGTGGCGCTGGGGCAGGCCGCTGGGGCGCCACTCGGGGGCCTGAGCCGCCCGCTCCAGCTTCTCCGCCCAGGAGACTCCCGTGCGCAGGTAGAACCGGAGCAGCTCGGCGGTGGCGCGGGCGTCGGCCAGCGCGGCGTGGGCTCCGAGGAGCGGGATACCCGCGCGCTCGCAGCAGGCGGCGAGCGTCCACCTGCCGTCGGGGATGAAGCCCGGTGCCAGCCGCTGCGTGCACAGGGTCTCGGTCACCCACTCGCTGCCGGGCAGGTGCCGCAGGAAGCGCAGGTCGAAGGAGGCGTTGTGGGCCACCAGGACCCGGCCGGCGATCCGCTGCCAGACCTCGTCCAGCAACTCCTCGATCACCGGCGCGCCCGCGACCATCGCGCCGGTGATGCCGTGGACATGCACGGCCCCGGTGCCGCGCCTCGGATCGACCAGCGAGTGCCACTCGTCGACGGTCTCGCCCTGGGCGTTCAGCGAGATGAGCGCTATCTCGCAGATCCGGTCGCCCCTGGAGGGCGAGAAACCCGTGGTCTCCACGTCGACCACGACATACCCTTGCCGCGTGGAGACATGTGCACTGCGGGCGGGCTCAAGCCCCGAGCTCGTCATGCCCGCCACTCTAGGAGCCGCTCCCGCCCTTCACCTGCCGTTCCGCAAACAGGTGACCGCGAATGGGCCTGGCGACGGACGTTAGTGGACACTATCCTCGGTACGCTGTCACCTGCGGGGCGTTAGCTCAATGGTTAGAGCTGCGGACTTTTAATCCGTAGGTTCTGGGTTCGAGTCCCAGGCGCCCTACTCAAAAATGCCTGCTGACCAGGCAAAACAAGCTAGACGGCCACCCCTGCGGGGCCGTCCTGCATGCCAGGAATCAACGTTTCGTCAACATCCTGCGGAGCGAACGCGGCATCGATGGCCGCGCGGGTGGTCTCGTCTGCGGAGTCGTACAGGTGCCCGTACGTGTCCATGGTCTCGGTGATGCTCGCGTGCCCCAGCCGTTCCTGGATCACCTTGGGGGACTCCCCCGCGTGGATCAGCAGGCTTGCGTAGGTGTGCCGAAGCGTGTGGAACGTGGCCTCTTCTGGGGCATCCTCCATGTTCTCCAGGGTCTTTACCCAGGTTCGTGCTCGGAAGTTCTTGTAGTTCAGCGGTGATCCCGTCGGGCTCGTGAAGATCAGCCGTTCGGTTCCCTCTCCGAACTCCTTCAGGTGAGCTGCCAGAGCGTCTACGACGGTCTGAGGAAGCGGGATGACTCGGTTGCTGGCTTTGGTCTTGGGCGGGATGAACACATCGCCGTCAGCCTTCGGGGTTCTGGCCAACTGACGATCCACCTTCACTGTCCGGCGAAGGAAGTCCACTCGGTCCACTGTGAGCCCTGCCAGTTCCGACCAGCGCATGCCCGTTCCGGCCGCCGCGATGATGAGCGCCTTGTACTGCGCGGGCATCGCCGTTGCGAGCGCTAGAACCTCCTCCGCCTCAAGCGGTTCGACCTCCTTCTTGACCACCTCGGGCCGTTCGATGTCCCGGCATGGACTGCGGCCGATACGGTCATCTGCCACCGCGCGCCGGAAGATGGACGCGACGACGCGATAGGCCGTCTGAATCGTCCGGGGCGCGAGCGCCTTGGTTTCGGTGAGGCTGTTCACCCAGTCCTGCACATCGCTACGCGTGATGGACGCGATGGGCTGATCCCCGAACTGGGGAAGGATGTGCCGGTCCAGGTGACTGGTGTAGGTGATGGCCGTTCCGAGCTTCTTCGTGGTCTTCTTGGCCCCAAGCCACTTGTCCGCGTAGTCGCGGAACAGCACCTTGCCCGCGTGGGGGTCGATGTAGACCCCCTTGTTCTTGCTGGTCTCGACCTCGGCGCGGAAGGCTTCGGCCTCCTTCTTGAGCCGGAACGTCTTGGCCTTCTGCTTGCCGTCAGGGGCACGCCACATCACACGGTAGCTGTACTGAGGTTTGCCGTTTTTGAGGGTCTTGAGGGTGACCCTGTCGATCGATGCCACACCACTTCCTTTCTGAGCATCTGTTTCCTTGTCCCCCGAGGTCTGTAGTGCGGTCAGCCGGACCGCTCTTGATCACCTGCAAGCAGGCCCTTGGCCTTCTCGGTGAGTTCGCCCCCACCGACTCCTGGCGTGGGATCGGTGAGCAAGCCGCGCTTGCGGGCCTGTCGGACCCAGTTCTCGGCCGTGCGCCTGTCCGCACCGGTCTGTTCAGCCAACCAAGGGATGGGGCTGCCCTTGCCGTAGCGAGCGTGGTTGGCGTACGCACGCGCCACAAGTGCGAAGAAGCGATCTGGTCTTCCTGCGCCCCCTGGGCGCGGTTGTTCCTCGACCATGAGCTTGATTCGTTTGATAGCGCAGCGAGTTTCCTGTCCGGCCTTATAGCCCGCTCCGTAAGCGGAAGTAGTCTTCTTCTTCTCCGCCATGAGAGTTGTCAGAGGGATGTCCCGGAGGACGCTCGTGGTGATCCCACGTGCCAGCTCTTCCGGCGTCACGTCAGGGCGTGCTCTGATGACCAGTTCTGTTGGACCGTCTCCCGCTGCGTTTGGCTCCCAGAGCGCCACGACTTGCCATGGGCCCATGTCGGCCTGAGCGCGATACCTCCCCTCCGATGGGCTGGGGGGATCTCCTGGGTTGGCCTGTGATTCGAACATGTGATCAGGTTAACACTACTTCGGGATGTTGCGAAAGGTCCCGAAGATGTAGTGTCTGGTGGTGTCCGGTTCGCACCGCTCGGCGTGTGCCACCAGAAGGACAGGCCATGGAGGACGGCCTTAACTACCTCTCGCACGCAGGCGGTTCCCCGGAGGAGACCCAACCAAGAGTTGGCCCTGTCCGCGAACACAAGACGCGCGTTCTGTACCCCGTTGATTAGTAGGGGCAGACGCTTGCGCCTGCCCCTTGAGCGAGAGGACGACTGCTTTGAGCGATCGGCTTTGGAATGTGGATCAGATAGCGGATTACCTGGGAATCCCAAAGAGTCGCATTTATGACAACTGGCGAGCGTGGGGCCTGCCGTTCATCCGAATCGGTCAGCAACTCCGATGTGATCCGGCTGATTTCGGGAAATGGATTGAGAAGCAGAAAGCGGCTTGAGGGGCATTGGCATGTCTGAAATTGAAGTGAACGAGGGCAGGACTCTCGTCTTTGATGTCGAGGGTGTTCAGGTCACCAAGGTTGAATTGGGGAATGCGGTCCTCACAGAAGTTGCACGGAGTGGGGATGCTGATCCCGATGTGGTCGCGCAAGCGATGGCCTACGTACCCGTCAATGCGCAAGTTACTGGTCAATTCATAGTAGGTGACGCAGAATCACCTGACGGTGGTTTCATCATTGACTTGCTCTTGGAGGAAGTCCAGGGTGACGACTAGCGATGCCCATACCTGAATACCAGTGGGGCAAGGTCTATCAGGGGTATGCGGGCAGTGTCGCTAAATGGGGATACTCCCTGTCCCTGGAGACTCGTCTCCTCATGGCCGCAATATCGCGGGCAAACAATACAGGACATGCCATCTTCAAAGACGGTGAGCTTCAGGAAATCCTTGCAAAGGAGCAGGCGGACGGCACTCGTAAGCCTGCCTCACGGTCCACGGTATACGCCACAATTAACAAGCTGAGGAAATCTGGGCTGGCCCTCTCTGGAGGCGGTGAAACCTGTATTTGGCTGCCGCGCGAGTTCTGGGCGCGGAACGTAAAGCGAGGTTCCATGTGTCCGATGCATCGAACGTATGATCCCGGCTATGCCGCAGTGAACTTGACGACCCAGAGGTTACATGAGTCCTAGAATCCTGGACCGATCAGTCCGGGAATCCTGGACTGATCTATAGCTCTGATCTGGGATGACTCCTCTTCCTCTCTATTCTTATATAGCTATGGGTTGGGTTGCCCTGAGGGCGACCAATCAAATCATTGTTGCAATCCTTGTTGCGGCCAGCCGTGGGGCTGGCACCTCATCCAATGGGCTGCCCTTTCGGGGGCGGCCTATTGGGAGGCTTTCAATCATTAGGTTTTGATCGCAGTCACTTCGTGCTGCTCTGGATGGAGAAAGTTAGGGGATATCCTTCCCCCTCCTTCTCTCATCCTGAAGCCCGAACGTGTTCGGGATGAGCTAAAGAAGGGTTTTGATAAGTGAATCTTGATGAATACCTGATCAGTCGGGGCCTCACCCCGGACGCTGTCTATCGGTTTGATCTTTCATTCAATCCCATTGCTAACGCGCTGGTGATTCCAGCGCTTAACTCCAATGGGGGTTGGGTTGGTGATCTCTTCCGATACATGTCGGAAGATGCCAGCCCGCGCTATAGATGGATTCGCGGGCATCCTTGGCTATTCAACGCTCAAAGCGTTTCACATCCTTTGGTGGATCTGGTGATCGTGACCGAAGGTCAGATCGACACCATGACTGTCTGGGACGCCCTTGGACGCGTCGGAGAGCGTCGTAAGTCATCTCTCGCGGGACATACGGAAGCTTGCGGCCTTCCCGGTGCGTCAGCTTGGAGACGGGACTACGCGGCCTTGCTGGACGGTAAGCGGGTGATCGTGCTCGCCGATGGCGATGACGCCGGTAAGACGATGCTGCGGAGCATTGAACGCGACTTGGAAGGGTTCAGTTCTTTCGTTATGCCGACAGGCATGGATGTGAACGACTACGCCCGTCAGCGAGGCCGGTTGGAGTTGCGCCGGTTGGTTGAGAGCTTTGCTCGTGTGGCACGGCCGGTGCGCTTGAAGCCAGAGGAGAAGCCCCAACGGGTAGGCGGATACCGGGGTGATCTCGTGGTTCCGATTCTCTTGGAAGTCGGTATTGATGTCCGCTGTTCTGAGACTCCATACCGTTGGGCTTCAATCAAATGCCCTATCCCCGGTCATGATGACAGGAATGCCAGCGCCACGATTGCACCGGACGGTAGGGCAGTGTTCTGCCCTGTCTGTAAGAACGGTTCTGGTGGAAATCTCTTCCGCGCTAATGCCCTCAGGAAGACTCTTGGAATTAGGAAGTCGGCGTGAGCGGGCCACCGAAGTTCCGGAAAGCAAAGATCCGATGTGGTAACTGTAGGCGCATGTTCACCGAGAAAATCCTTATAGGACAGGGCGGCGCTTGGTCTACGTACTGCGGAGACACCTGTAAGCAGGCAGCTCACCGGAAGCAGAAGCGCAAATACGCACAACGGGTCCGGGAGAACGGCAACGCCCGTTACGGGCGCTGTAGTCGGTGCGGAAAGGTGCAGGACCTAAGAGAGCCTTGTGGGTTCTGTGCTCGAAAATAGGTCTGACCTGCGATAAGTAGACGTGACATAGTAAACGGGTGAGGAGCGGAACTCCGGTTCCGCTCCTTTTTCTTTTGCCAACTACCGAGAGAGATCAATCCATGTCATACAACATCGCGACCGAAATCGACCTTGAGTCCTACGACCTTGAGACTCTGGAGTCGTTCATCAAGGTTGATCAGTTCAATGCCCTTCACGGTCGAGACCTAATCATTAACCCGGCGCTTGGCCTTGAACTGATTTACGCGCCTATCGGTTACACCTGCAACACCAACGCCTAATCATTAACACATACATGTCTCATAGATAGGAGATCGCAACATGGCACTATTCCCGGCATCAGGCAATACCCCTGTTAGTACTTTCATTCCTGAAATTTGGGCTGCTGAGCTTATGGTACCCCTTCAGGAAGAGCTAGTTCTTGCATCCCCTGTATGCGTTAACAATGACTACGAGGGCGACATTCGTGCGCCTGGCGACCAAGTTCACATCAACAGTCTTAATCGGCCTACCGTTGTGACCTACAGTCGTAATGCTGACGTTAACGCTCAGCTACTTGATACCGACGAGATGATTCTTGCGATTGACCATGGAAAGGCGTTCGCTTTTGCGGTGGATGATGTTGACCGTGTTCAGTCTGCGAGTGGATCGGATCTGATCTATAAGGCTACTGAGGAATCCATTCAGGCCCTACGGGTAGCCGCTGACTCTTACGTTGGTTCAAGGATGGTCGCTGGTGCTCTCACCGCGAATAAGAAGACTTTCACGGTAGGTACTGATGATGTCTTTGATACCCTGGTTGATTATGGCGTCATCCTAGACAACGTTGACGTTCCCCTTCGGAAGCGGTTCGCTGTCGTCAAGCCTGAGATCAAGGCAGCGATGCTCAAGCACGACAGGTTTATTGCTTCCAGCTACGGGAGCGAAATTCCCATTCAGAACGGCGTTATCGGCTCTCTGGCAGGGTTCACCATTGCGGTTACGCCTCACCTGCCTACAGACGTTGAGATGATCGTTGGTAGCCCTGTGGCAACGACCTGGGGTCAGAACCTACTTTCCCTTGAGTCTTTCCGTCACCCCACCAAGTTTGCTCACGTCGTGCGTGGTCTGCACGTTGCGGGAGCGAAGGTCACCCGACCTGAAGCCCTCGTTATTGCTTCCGTTGCCCCGTAACCCTTAAATCGTCCCCTTAGGCTCCTCATCCGGCCTGGGGGGCTTTTTTTGTTTAGTAGATGAGTCGATCCGAGGGGCCAGAGAGATTGATTCGCTTGAGCCTTCAGTGGAGGGCCGCCGGCCCGCCTCATGCATGCCTCTGACCTGCGAAAACTTCCCAGATTTGCGCGCAAAAAAAGGAGGCCCCACCGCCGGGGTCAGCCATTAATGAATTAGGGGGTACCCCCCACCCTTTGTGAGGGAAGAAACGATTATTAAAGCAGCTCCAATTGAGGCTTAGTTTCTTTAGTCGGCTTGACACTAAAGTCTCGGAATGGTACTTTCCTGGGTGTTCGGCACAGACGGATGCGCGACGGTAGGCGCGGCGGCAGGACCGAACGAAGAAACGTGAGTGTGAGCGGGAAGCGCTCAAACGCTCAAACGGCTGACTCTCCTCAGCCGAGACATGAAGCAGGCCCCACCAGACGCATGGATTGGCGTCTCTGACATCTGGTGAGGCCCGACACAGGAAGGCTATCAAAGCCATGTCCGTCAACACCCGTCCCCAGGTCTCTCCCATCGTCTTCTCTGGCGTCCTAGGAAGCACCGTCAGGGCACTAGCCCCCTACAGTGAGGCCGACTCGGTGGGCATCCTGGGGAGCCTTCTCAGCGCGTTCTCCGCTGCTGTGGGCAACCTTCCTAACGTCTGCTTCGGCACTCAGTCTCAGACGCTCACGGTCTGGTCTGTCCTTGTCGGGAACACCGGGCTCGGACGGAAGGGCACGGCTACCCGTGCGGCTCTCGATGTCCTCCGTACTGCCCTGCCCGACTGGACTAAGGGCAACATCCTTGAGGGATGCCCTCAGTCGGGACCTGCCTACGTGTCCACTCTGGCGGACATGGGCGGTACGGCTCTCATGCTGGAAGAGGAGTTCGCAGACCTCCTCAAGGTCTCGGCACGGTACAAGAACATGGGCAAGGCCCTGCGTAGGTCCTGGGAAGGTGCGTCCGTCAGCAACCGGACCAAGGAAGCCGTGATCCACGTCGATGCTCCCCACGTGGCCATCATCGGCAACGTGACCCCCACCGAGTGGGGTACCTCTGTCGGCAAAGCCGACAAGGCAGGCGGCACCTTGAACCGCTTCCTGCCGCTCTATGTCGAGCGGTCCAAGAGGATCAAGCTCTCTGACCAGATCTCGGCAACCGAGTGGTCTCACCTCATCAAGCCTCTCGCTGCCGCTCTCAAGGCCGCTGTCCTGTTCGCCAGGAACACGGAAGAGGTCACCCTGTCGGGTGAGGCTCTGAGGCTCTGGGATGACCAGCTCTGTGAGGCCATCGAGTCTCTGACGATCGGCCGTGAGGCTATGGAACAGTTCGCTGCCCGTGGCACCGATCAGGCTATGAGGATCGCTGCCCTCTACGCTCTCGCTGACCAGCGTGACGAGATCGCTCCCCAGGACCTTGATGCCGCTGTCGGCCTGGTCACGTACATGGCTGAGACAGTTCAGTTCCTCAGCCCCGACGTGACCGAAGCGGGGGCTTCCCTTCCCCTGGAGAAGCGCATTGAGGCGTTCGTTCGGCAGGCCGGTGAGGATGGCGTTCCCGCTGGGGACCTGTACCGGAAGTTCGGGATGAAGAAGGCCGAGATGGAGGCCCTTGTTACGGGTCTGCCCACGGTGGAGATCGTCACGGGTAAGTCCACGGGTGGCAGGCCCCCGAGGTTCTACCGCTACGTTCCCGAGACGGCTACCCCGGACGAGGAGACCGAAGTTACCGAAGTCGAGACGGAGGAGACCAAGACGGCCTCTGTCCTGACCAAACTTACTGAAGTGGTTCCTACTGTTGACCTCATGGCCGATGAGGACTGGTGGACTGAGACGGAAGAGGAGAAGGCTCTTGCCGAGAGCCTCAAGGCCCCGATCACGGAAGCCCCGAAGGAAGAGGACAAGTCTCCCGTTCCCTCTGCTGTGGAGGCCCTGAGGGCTCTCATGGAGGCCCCGAAGGAAGAGATCAAGCCTGAGGTCAAGCCATCCGGCCTGTCCGCTGTGGAGGCCCTTCAGGCTCTCCTGAGTGGTGCCAGCAAGGCCAATGAGCCCGTGAAGGCGGTCAGGCTTGAGCCTGCCGCGACGGTCGATGTCAGCAAGGCTGAGGTTCGCCCCCTGGGAACCAAGGCTGTCCCTCCGGTCATCTTCCAGGCCCCGACTTCTGACGACTCGGACATGACCCTTGAGGTCCTGGTGGACGTAGCGGCCTGACCGAGGAAAGAAGAACCCCCCGGTTCAGACCGGGGGGTTCTTTGGGTTGTGGGAGTGGGTTAGACGGGTGGTAGTAGCTGTATGGCGAGCGTGCCCTGAGGGCGCTTGATCCCTAGCCCTTCATCGACACGGGCACGGATGCACGGCCAGGGTTCGGGGGCAGGGTGACACACGGTGCAATGCAGGTCTCCGCAACTGGCGACACAGGATGAGTTGCCGCACCAATGAGGCAACCAGTCCGCACACGCCATAGGGCGGCGAACACCCTGGATGCTCACGACGTGATGCCCCGAAGGATCTCGGCGAGCAAGGCCGCGACAGTCCCAGGACTGTTCAGATCGTTGATCTTGATCGCAGACTCTTCCCCTTCACGGTGGGGAGACTTGACGACATAGGAGACCGACCGGCCACCAGTCGTGGTCACGGTGGCTGCGTGCCGTCCGGAGTAGAACACAACCAACTCGGTTGGCCGGTAGGTGCGGAACTGATGGGTTGTCCGAAGGTTCACATCAAGCTTGATCGTCAGAACGATCATGGATCGGATGCCGTTGTCAGCGAGAAGCCCCATGACGTCCTCAAGGGCTTCCGCTTGTTCCTTGGCCTTCCTCTCGGTGATCGCGCCGTCAGTGATCGCGTTCTGATCGAAGATGCGTGAGTTCACTGGCCTCTCCCGTCTGCCTTGGTGACGGGATCGAGATTACCCAACCTTCCTAGTCATTCCTAGAGGTTCCTATAGGTACCACTGGGTACCTCTGGTAACGACAAGCGCCGTTCGGCTACCTAGCCTTGTGTCATGATCGAATTCCGGCCTGATCAGCTCAAATGGCAAGCTGTTCTTGAGGAGATACGGCGACGCATCAAGGACGGCGAGTATCAGCCAGGTAGCCCGATTCCGGGCGAACCTCGCATGGCCGATGAGTTCGACATCTCCAAGGGGACAGCCCGCAGAGTGATCAATGCACTTCTGGAGTCGGGCGAGGTCTACACAGTCATGGGCAAGGGAACGTTCGTTGCCCGTCGCGAGAGCGAGGATCCTCCGGCAAGGTGAAGGCCCCCCGCTCAACGAGCGAAGGGCCTTCGGGCCTCCACGGTCGGCCGTGTGTCACCAAGACAAACCAAGAGGCATGACCAGGGTAGGTCTTCAAGGTCAGATCTGACGACTTGTGGAGCGCTAAGGTTTGAACCTGCGCCCCCTTACTCCTTACGTCGCGAAGCACCCGGTGACGCTACTCCTGTTTGGATCGATGGATCATGTCGCCTAACCTTGAATGATATCAACTAATTCTTGAAGACCGACACCGATCACGCCGCCCAGTATCGCCCCAAGAAGGAGATAGGTGATCTGGCCCTTACGTTGTCCTCGCATAAAGTAACTAACTAAGTTACTTGTCTGAAGTTTAAGCAGCTCATCCACTGCATCAGCCGCTCTTTGTTGAGCTTTAGCATACTCTCGGCTTTCGATGGCATGCTTATTATTCTGCTCAGCTTCTACTCTTAGGCGTTCGGCCATTGCAGCACGTGCCAATATGGCGGACTCAAGCTCAGATAGCTTGCGCGCATCACGAGAAAGGCTCTCAGCAAGAACCGACAACTGCTTTTCAAGGCTAAGTTCACTCGCCGGTGATGCTACTGGGAAAAATTCGTTTCTACGCAGCCATGCTGCCATCACTAGGAAGACTGCAGATACAGTACTCGTGCCCAAAGAAACAAAAATGAGGTTGGGAGCATCTCCAACGAATCCGAAGATCAGCATCAATATCGCCACAACAACGAGACCGGCTGAGATGAGCAGCACTCTCACCCTCCACAGGAGTGATCATCCGAGGACAAGGGTGACCATAAGGCATAGATAGCTGCCATGCGTCCGAAACGAGAAAAATTTCTTTCGCTAGGACGACCCGGCGAAAGTCGGCAAATTGCTCTCCTGGGGAGCTTTGCTCTTTCTGATCTCCGGCCGCGTAAAAGATCAAGTAACAACTCTTCCGCGAGCATCAGCTACTACCTAGGGGCGCTGCGGTCATCTCCTTGCCGGGCACAGGTGTAGCCATACCGGACCGGACACGCCAGGTCATGCCGTCACTCGCGTGTACCTGCTCCCGGTGAGCTTGCCCGTTCGCTGATTGTCTTGCTCGCACGATGACGGCTTGACCTGGTGGAGTCGGCCTGATGTCCCTTGTGGTGACCGGTCAGGAGATGACCGCAGCGCCCTCTCAGACCCGCGCATCTTTCCCCTGATCAGTAACCCTTTTTAGAGATCCAGCGAGTCAACATTTCGTCAACAGAAGGGGGTGGAACAGGTGACATCGGACCCCACTAACCTCCAATGCCCATCGCTCGAATCTGCCTTCTGACCTGGCTAAACAGCAGAAGTCCGGAGCACCCTGGAGTACTCCGGACTTCGTTCGGCATAACCGTAGGTTCTGGGTTCGAGTCCCAGGCGCCCTACCCCAATGAGCTGGGCAGGCTTCCCTTTTCCATGATCGGGAAGCCTGCCCGGTTTCGGTTATTACCGGTCCGTTGCCGCCAGCCGTCCCACAGCGCCCGTCCCATCCGGCCCGCCGCCTCGGCGAGCGTCTCCGTGATGTGGGTGTACCGCTTGATCGTGGTCAGCCGGGAGTGGCCGAGGACCGCCTGAATCACCCGGATGCCCACCCCCTGTTCGAGCAGGAGCGTCGCGGCGGTATGGCGCGCGTCGCGAACACGGACGTCCTTGTCGATCTCGGCGAGTCGCAGGAGTTCCTTCCAGTCCTCCCCGGATCGATCGGGCTTCCGTCCGGCGTGCACCACACGAGATCCCAGTCCCGCCACCTGGCCCCCGCCGCCTCTCGTTCGAGCCTCTGAGACTCCTTGTGGAGCTTGAGAAGAACGATCAAGGGAGGAGCAGAGCGATGGACCGTTTGCCCTTGCCCTTCGGCCTGGTGAACGTCCAGCCCCCGACGCGATCCGGGCAGGCAAGCGCGCGCTTGGCACAGTCACTCGACCTGGACCGGCGACATCCTGATCCCGGCCGGAGCGGCGTCCGCGCCGTAAGCGTAGATCCCGCCCGGACCGCTGTCCGGCTGTGCGATCCGCGTGTCCCGCGCGGTCTCCGCCGGGATGTACGACACGGCCGTCTCCACCGGCTGATCGTTGATCAGATACCGGCGCGACCGGACGATCACATGATCTTTCGAGCTGACCCCGAGCAGTCCGGTGACCTCCACAGAGGGCCACTCCTCGGTGATCTTGCAAGAGTGCCCCGCTCGATCGCCTACCTGATGTGATCGGCGATCTGCCGGAAGACGGCCCGATCGCTGGTCGGGTCCAAGTCCGGAAACGGCAGCTCGGCCACGACCAACTCCTCAACTCGTACACACGGGTACCGCAGTCCGAGAATAGTGATCAGCAGCCCCGGAGGACATCCGATGGATCACCACGACACGCAGCACTCCGTCAGCGTGGCAGGCGTGATCATCGACGACCAGGGCCGCGCACTCCTCACCCAGCGCCGAGACAACGGCCACTGGGAAGCACCCGGCGGAGTCCTCGAACGCGACGAGGACATCACCACCGGCCTCCTCCGAGAGATCCACGAAGAGACCGGCCTACACGTCGAGCCCGTCACCCTGACCGGCGTCTACAAGAACATGACCCACGGCATCGTCGCCCTCGTCTTCCGCTGCAAGGTCATCGGCGGCCACCTCACCGAAACCGACGAAGCCCGCGCGTTCCGCTGGGTCACCGCGGACGAGGTCCAAGAACTCGCATCCGAGGCATTCGCCATCCGCGTCCTCGACGCCATGCGCCAGGATCATCCGCCGGCCGTACGCCGGCACGACGGCATTCATCTGCTTGGAAATTGAGAGACGTCGCCGAGCTCAACCCCCCGCCGATCTGCGGCCATCCCAGCCCAAAGAATGAGGCGCCTCTCTTCGGAGGGGCGCCTTTAGCATGTTAAGAGCGAAAATCTTTCTTTGTGCGGACAAAGCGCTATCTTACATACACTTCCCATTGATGCGCGAAAAGCAATTCGCTCGATTGTCGGCGGCACGGCAACGACTATAACAAGATTATTTTGCACTGCTCGAAATATGCAATCATCTGGAACACTTATTCACTCGAATCGCCCTGCGCCGCCGCCGCGCCCATCAGTGCGTCCGCGCTCATGTAGATTCCATTCGTCTTCCCCGAAGATCGTTGGGAAGTGGCTGACGAAGAGAGGAAATTCGGGTGTTCAAGAATAAAAAGATGCGCGCGGTCACCTTGGCGGGAGCGGCACTCTGTGTCGCTGCGACAACGGCTCTGGGCAGTGCCGCAGTCGCGGCCATCGCCGCACCGTCGAGGGTGAACGCCCCATACGCTCAAGCATCCGCACTGATCGCCGCCGACGGCAGCATCATCCGGGGAAAGGGAATCAAGTCGGTTACAAAAGCTCCGGCTCTGGGCCGTTTCTGTGTCCAGTTCGAGGACTCCCGGCTAGACGTCACAGAAATCACGCCGGTCGCCACGCTGAGCACAGGTGGATATCCCGGCAGCATCTACATCGACCCCGGAGTCAACTCGCAGTGTAACAACCAGAAGGACACTCTCCTGATTGTTACCACCGACGAGAACAGGGCCGGACAGTATCGGGAGTTCTTCCTGCTTGTCCCGTAGTGGTGACGTAGTGCCTTTACCCCCTGCTTACGGTCGTCGGTCCTGGACGTTCCCCGTCCCTGCGGACCAACCGGCCGCACGAAGTCCCCGCTCCCGCAAACCCAAGGGCACATAACCGCTCACACGGCTCTCCCCGTCAAGCGTCAGTCCTTGGAATTGCGGGAGCTTCGGACTTTGCTGGGATCCATGAAGGAATGCCTTACCATTTGTCGTACCGCGATCACTGCCGAATTGTTCTTATGGGTTATTCAAGGCGGCGGCGCGACGCGCCGCCGCACGGCCCGCCGCCCGAACGGCGGCGGGACTCAGGGCCGCGCGCCGCACCCAGCACCCACTCCCCATGCAACCCACCGCACCGAGCCACGCCGCCCTGAACGGCGTTGGCGACGCGACGGATGCAGCGGCAGCCGCGCAGACCAAGCGTCGTCGCGACCCAATGAAGGTACGAGGGCCCCATCGGTGAACCGAGGACTGCGGAGCGCCGCTCCATCACCCGGTCCTGCGGTTCTTGTTGAACTCCTCGACCAGCTTGAGGAACTCGGATTCGGAGTCGGCGAACTTCGTGACGCCCTTCTTCGGGTCGGTCGCCACGAACCACAGCCAGCGGCCGGCGGCCGGGTTCAGGGCGGCCTCGATGGCGTCCGCGCCTGGGTTGCAGATGGGACCGGGCGGCAGGCCGAGGCGCGCGTAGGTGTTGTACGGCGTCCGGCTCTGGAGATCTTCGTGCGAAGCCCTGCTGCCGAACTTGTTCAGGCCGTACAGGACCGTGCTGTCCATCTGCAGCCTCATCTCGGGCGTGCGGTTCAGCCGGTTGTAGATAACCCGCGCGATCTTGGGCATGTCGCGCTTGTTGATCGACTCGGCCTGGACGATGCCGGCGATGGTCATGATCTCCAGTGGCGTACGGCCGACACGCTTGGCGCCTTCCACCAGGTTGGTGTCCTCGGCGACGCGCCTGAAGCGTGTCACCATCGCGGCGAGGATCTCTTCCGGGCTCGACGTGGGCGAGACCTCATAGGTCGCGGGGGAGGCGAATCCTTCCAGCGCGCCCTTGGCGTAGGCGGGAAGGCCGAGCGCCTCACCGTCCTTGGCGGCCCGCTCGAACTCCTTCAGCGGCTTGCCGGTGGCGATCGACAGATCCTTCAAGACACTGGAGAGCCGCAGTCCTTCGTTCACCGTCACGGTGTTCCGGGTCTCCGCACGCGTCTCGCCGGAGCCCTGCCCGGTGAGAACCCCGGGGGCCGCCGTCCGCGAGGACAGGCCCTGGACCGCGAGCGCGGATCCGACCGCCAGCACGGTGACGGCTGCCGCCGCCGCCAGCGCGAGGCCGCGGCGACGGGATCGACTCCGGTTGACCTGGAAGAACCGGCCCGGTGGGGGTGGCTGCTCCTCATGGGCCATGTCGGAAAGAGTCTCGCGCAGCAGATCCTCGATGTTCATCCGAACTCCCTTACGGTGCTCAGTTCAGGCGCCGCCTTCTTCAGGCGCTCCAACGACCGGTAAATCTGGCTGCGCACCGACCCCACCCTGACACCGAGCAGCCGGGCGATCTCGGTCTCGGACAGGTCTTCGAAGTAGCGCAGCACGAGCATGGTCCGCTGCCGGGGTGTCAGCCGGGCAAGAGCCGCGCGCATCACCAGGCGAAGATCCACCATCTCGGCGTGCCCATCGCCGATCTGGTCGGGCAGCCATCCAGTGGGCACTTCCGCGGCACGGGAACGGCGCCGCCACCAGCTCACCTGCTCGTGGTACATGACACGGCGGACATAACCCTCGATGGACGCGGGATCGCGCAGGCCGCGCCACTTCGCGGCGGTCTTCGCCAGCGCCGACTGCACCAGGTCCTCGGCGGCGTGCCGGTCACCGGTCAGCAAGTACGCGGTACGGAACAGCGCCCCTGATCGATCGATGACGAACTCCCGGAAGTCCGCCTCAAATCCTGGATCCACCTGTCCTCCTCGCGATGTCACCAAGCAAGGACGCGGACAGGGCGTCGATCTATGCCGGCATGGCCGAACTGATCTGGATCAAGGGCTGCATGCCCTGGCCTGCATCATCTTGCGGGCCTCAGCCTGAAACGACTTTTTAAGGGGAGGCTCGCGTTCACCTACCAGGCCCTGCCGGACATCCGGCCGGTCAAGCATCTGCTCGACGACGGTCAGGTGATCATCCGCAGTCACATCACGACGAGGGCGCGAGTGCCAAATCCCGCTCGAGCGTCGCGACATAGGCCTCGACGCATGCCACGAAGTCGACGGCCTCCGGGTCGAGCAGCCACTGGTTGGCCATGCCGTCGAGGGTGCCGAGGATCTCGACGGCCTTGAGCGCCGGATCGACGTCCGCGCGAAGCTCACCGCGCCGCTGACCGGCCTCGATGAGCTCGACGACGCTCACCCGGAGGGCCCGGTAGTGCTCCACGAAGAAGTCGTGGGCCGGGCCGTCGTCCTCGAAGTTCTCGGCCAGCAGTACGGCGAAGAGCTTGATCAGGTCGGGTTCGCGGGCGCTGCGGTGCGCGAGGGCGACGATCTCGCGGATGCCCGCGAGTCCGCCCTGCTCGGCGACGTCACGAGCGAAGGCTTGACTGAGCTTCGCACGCTGCTCGATCACGGCGTGCAGGAGGCCTACTTTCGTGCCGAAATGGTAGAGCACCCCTGGCTCGGTGATCCCTACCTGCGAGGCGACCTCGGTCATCCCGGTTCCGCGATAGCCACTGCTCGCGAACAGGGTGAGCGCCACGTCCACGATCTGCTCGCGTCGCCGCACGCCGCGAGGCGACGGCGAGACCTGTCGATCGCTCTCGGGTGCCGGTTTCGAGGCCACGGGGCGATCATACGCCAAAGTTAGTGGTCTGTCAGTTTCGGCCTAGTCAAACTTACTGAGCTGTTAGTAAGGTTCGTCCTCATCGACCAGGGCACCACCGCAGAAGGCGGTTCAGAGATGGCAACGAACGCTGACGACCAGATCACGACGGCGGCGGATCCCACCCCGCCCTCCAGTCCCCCGGCAGCGAGCACCGGCTTCATCGCAGCCTTCGTGGCCGCCGTGCTCGGCGTCGCCGTCGCGACCCTCACTCCCCTCTCCGTGACCCTCGCGATCCGCATCAAGCAGATCGATCCGGACAATGCGGCGGGCAGTCTCTCCCTCGTGCTCGGCGTCGCGGCGGTCGTCGCCCTGCTGTCGGGCCCGTTCTTCGGTCAGCTCAGCGACCGGACCACCTCCCGCTGGGGCATGCGCCGCCCCTGGCTGCTGGGCGGACTGGTCGTCGGTCTGGCTGGGCTCTGCCTCCTCGCGACCGCGGCGACGATCCCGGTGATGCTGGTCGGCTGGTGCATCACCCAGGCCGGGTTCAGCGCCCTCAACGCAGCCCTCGCCGCCCTGCTGATCGACCACGTCCCCGATCTCCAGCGCGGCAAGGTCTCCGGGCTCGTCGGCATGTGTCAGGCGGTCGGCGTGGTCGCCGGTGTCTTCCTCGTGCAGTCCGTCGGCAGCTCGGTCGCGCTCATGTTCCTCTTCCCCGGCGCGCTGGCGGCAGCAACCGTGATCGTCCTGGCCGTGGTGCTGCGCGATCGTCGCCTCGACTCCGCGGACCGCCGGCGCTACGACCTGCGCGCCTTCGCCCGCAGCTTCTGGGTCGACCCAATCCGTCACCGCAACTTCGCCTGGGCCTGGCTCGGCCGGTTCCTCATGATTACCGGCTTCGCGATCCTGCAGACCTATCAGGTGTACTACCTCTCCGATCAGCTCGGCGTCGAGACAGCGCAGATCCCCTCGCTCGTCCTGCAGTCGACGCTTGTGCTCACCGCGACCGTGGTCGTCAGCTCGATCGGCTGCGGATGGCTGTCCGACCGGCTCCGCCGCCGGAAGGTGTTCGTGCTCGGCTCAGCCGCCGTGTACGGCGTGGCCATGATCGTCATCGCCACGGCCGGCAGTTGGGGCACGTTCCTCGTCGGCATGGTCATCGGCGGACTCGCGCTCGGCGCGTATCTAGCGGTCGACCTCGCGCTCGTAGCCCAGGTCCTCCCGAACGGAGGAGCGACCGCCGCGAAGGACCTCGGCGTCTTCAACATCGCCAACGCGGTCCCGCAGATGGTGGCACCGGCGATCGCCCCGATCTTCCTGGCCATCGGGACCGGCACGGGCTCCGGAGGCAACTACACGTCACTCTTCATCGGCGCGGCCGCCTTCAGCATGCTCGGGGCGCTCGCGATCCAGCCGATCCGAGGCGTCCGATGAGCGCGGTCGCACGCACGCCCGGATCACGGACGGGGCTCCGAGGGCGAGTCGCCTCGGCGCTGTCTCTGCTCACCCTCCTCGGCGCCGGCATCGTCCCGGCACCCGCAGCGGCCTCGGCGAACTCGTCCGCATCGAGCTCCGCCGCGCTGCCGCTGGCGAGCACCGTCTGGTTGTGCCGCCCCGGGGTCGCTGCGAACCCCTGCAACCAGGACCTCTCCGGCAACCCGCAGCGCGGCACCGCCGGGACGCCGTTCACACAGCGATACCTCGGCAGCGGCCACGACGTGACGCTCGACGCGACGACGATCACCACCGCAGGAGCCGTCTCCGTCGAGCCCTTCACCGCCCCCGCCGTACCCGCGGTGGACTGCTTCTCTGTCTACCCGACGGTGGACCTGACGCCGAACCCTCTCCTGCAGCTTGGATCACTTCCGCCGGTCGCGAACGACACGCACCTCGCGGTCACACTCACACAGGTGGCTCGCTTCTCCAGGCTGTGCCGCATGTTCGTGCCCGTCTATCGGCAAGCACCCCTACTGAACCTGGCCGTCGGCGTGTTGACCGGCACTTCCACCGATTACTCCACCGGGGCGATGGACATCGCGAACGCCTGGACCGATTACTGGGACCATTTCAACACCGACCCCGTCACGCACGAGCGTCGAGGCGTGATCCTACTTGGGCACTCCCAGGGCTCCGCCGACCTGATCACCCTGCTGCAGCAGCGCTTCGACGGCGACACGGCGGAACGCGAGCAGCTCGTCGCGGCCTACCTGCTGGGCGGGAACGTGCAGGTCGCCAACGGACCTGGTGCCGCGCCCGCACCCGATCCCGCCTCGACCTTCCAGGATCTACCGCCCTGCGAGCGCAGTTCGACGAGCGCACCGATGCCCACCGGTTGTATCGTCGCCTACTCGAGCTACGCGAGCCCGGATGGCCAGGCACCAGCGCCCGACGCGCTCTTCGGCCGCAACACCGCCCCGGACCATCGCATCCTTTGCGTGAACCCTGCCGCCCTCCTCGCCGGCTCTGCCTCGGATGCCGCTCTGCCACTGGACGCCTACCTGCCGACGAACCAGCTCCTCGAGGGCACCGTCGTGCTGCCGAACGGGCACCTCTCGCTGGTGCTCTCCGGCTTCACACTGCAGAACCGGCCAACCGGCTTCGTCCGCTACCCGGACACACTCACCGGGCAGTGCCGGGTGCAGTCGGACGGCTCGGGGACGGCGAGCTGGCTGCAGGTCACAGGAGGCGCCGCCCTCTTCCCCGCTGGCAGCAGCACCTCGGAGCTCGGGCTGCACGTGGTCGACTACAACGTCGCCCTCGGCGATCTGACGCAGCTCGCCGCACAGCAGTCGCAGCACTGGACGGCCACCCAATGACGAACGGAACTCAACGATGACCGCCCTCCACGAACTGACCGCCGTCGAGCAGTGCGCAGCCCTGGCCGATCGCACGATCAGCGCCGTCGAGCTCGCAGAGCACTACCTCGATCGCATCGATCGCCTGGCCGGCCCGCTCGGCGCCTTCGTCGTCACGACGCCGGAGCTCGCACTCCGGGAGGCCGCCGAAGCGGACCGGCTGCTCGCCGACGGACCACGACCGGATCGGCCGCTCCTCGGACTGCCGATCGCCTTCAAGGATCTGCAGCCGATCGCCGGAGTCCCCGTGACGAACGGAAGCATGGCGATCCCGACGCAGACGGCCGACATCGATGCGGCGGCCGTCGGTCTCATCCGCGCGGCGGGCTCGGTGACGCTCGGGACGACGCACGCTCCGGAGTTCGGTATCCCCTGCTACACCGAGACCGCCGTCGTCGGCCGCGCCGCGGTGACCCCGTACGACCTCGGCCGTTCCGCGAGCGGGTCGAGCGGCGGTGCGGCGAGCGCAGTCGCAGCCGGGCTCGTGCCCGTGGGACACGGCAGCGACGGTGCGGGTTCCATCCGCACCCCGGCGGCCGTCTGCGGACTCGTCGGGATCAAGCCCGGGCGAGGAGTCGTGAGTGCCGCCCCCGCCCATTCCTTCTTCGCCTTCAGTACCGATGGCCCGCTCGCGAGGACGGTCGCCGACGCCGCGCTGCTGCTCGACGTCATGGCGGTCGAGCACACGACCGGCCTCCACGAGGTGCCGCAGCGCGCCGGGCGATCGTTCCTCGCCGCGACCGCGCAGCCACCGCGCAGGTCCTTGAGAGTCGCCGTCTGGACGGACAGCGGTCTCGACGAGCCGCACCCCGAGACCGTGCTCGCCGTCGAGCGAACCGCCGCGTTGCTCGACGAACTCGGTCACGAGCTCATCGAGGTCGCGAACCCGGCGCCATGGGACCCGTCCGGCGTGGACGCACTCTTCGACTACATCGCCGGCGTCGTGTCGAGCATGCTCACCGGGCTGCCGCCGTCGGCCACCTCGGCGCTGCAGGAGGACACCCGCTGGATGCTTGAGCGTGGCGACCGCCTGTCCGCTGCCGACTTCGTGCGGTCCATCACGGCCCTCGCGGCGCTTTCGAGCAGCCTCATCGCCGGACTGCGTCCGTTCGACCTCGCGCTCACCCCGGTGTCGAACGGACCGGCGGTACCCCTCGGCTACTTCCACACAGGTGGCTCCGAGCCGGCCGTGCTGCGCATGCTGCGGTGGTCGGCGTACACACCGCTGCAGAACACGAGCGGGCTGTCGGCCGTCTCGCTGCCGATCCACGTCACGCCGGATGGCCTGCCGGTCGGCGTGCAGCTCACGGGTGCACGCCACGGCGACGAACGGCTGCTCCTCGGCCTGGCCGCCCGGCTCGAGGAGGCGATCGGCTGGCCTGAGCGGCACCCGCCGCAGTGGTGAGACTGATGCCGGGCCTACGTGGCCGAACTGCCAGCGGAGGACGGCAGCAAGCAGACGACACACATCGACAGGAGCACAGGAAGCGAAAGGATGGGCATGGTCTACGCCGAGCCTACGAAAGAGGGCTTCATCGAGGTCGGGGAGCAGCGGAGCTGGTATCGCGTCACGGGCTCCATCGGCGACCGACCGCCGCTGGTCACGCTCCATGGCGGCCCGGGCGCGACGCACGACTATCTGCTCTCGCTCACCGAGCTCGCCGGGCCGGGCCGGGCCGTCGTGCACTACGACCAGCTGGGTAACGGGCGGTCGACGCGTCTGCCCGGTGCCGAGCCTGGCTCGTGGACGGTGCAACGCTTCCTCGACGAGCTCGACGCGCTGCTCAACGGGCTCTGCATCGCGGAGGACTACGTGCTGTTCGGGCAGTCCTGGGGCGGGATGCTGGCCGCGGAGCACGCCGTACGACGGCCGGCCGGACTCCGAGGGCTGATCCTCGCCAACTCGCCGGCGTCGATGCGGCTGTGGTCGGACGCCGCGGCCGAGCTCCGAGCGGCGTTGCCCGCCGATGTCCAGGCCGCACTGCTCCGGCACGAGGCCGCGGGCACAACCGATCGCGAGGAGTACGTCGAGGCGATGCGGGTGTTCTACCGGCGCCACGTGTGCCGGCTGGATCCCTGGCCGGAGGAGCTCGAAGCCACACTGGCGGCGATCGACGCCGACCCGACCGTTTACCACACCATGAACGGGCCGGCTGAGTTCCACGTGATCGGCTCGCTGCGAAACTGGAGCATCGTCGATCGCCTCCCCGCCATCGCCGCTCCCACTCTCGTGATCAGCGGCCGTCACGACGAGGCGACTCCGGCGACCGTCCAGCCCTTCGCCGAACGGATCCGCGATTCGCGCTGGGTGGTGTTCAAGGAGTCCAGCCACATGCCGCACATCGAGGAGCCGGCGCGTTTCCGCTCGGTGGTCGAGGAGTTCCTCGACGGGCTGCACTGAGCAGAACCGGCTCATCGGCGTGCACAAGATCCAGTACGGTCGGCATCTGGTCGACCCCGCGCACGCGGGGATGTCCCCGGCGGGGGTGGTTCGGGGTGGTGGCATTGCGCCTGCCGAAAACTACATCCATGCAGTTCAAGCGGCATGTCGATATTCGTGGAGGACTCCGCCGAGCCGATCTCACCGGCGTACGTTGAGATCCACGATCTTCCAGAGCCCGAAGCGGACACAAGCCTGGAGGAGCCGGGCAAGCTGGATGACCTGCGCGGATGACATTATCGGCAGGCACAAGGAGATGAAAGGGTTCAACGGTAATGAATTCGTGCGTACTCATCTCGCACGTGTTGGCAAGCAGTAACGGATGAATGTGTCCTGCAATTCTCGTAGGCGGCCGTGGCCGGCACACAGACATCGCCGCTCACGGTGACCCCCCATCCGTGCCGGCACTTTCGGTATTCGATGGTGCCCTCGATGCAAACGCTACGCGGGATGTCCGTGCCATCACGAGTGCGACATGCCTGATAAACAGGCTCGGAATCTCCGCAGATTGCTCCACCTCCACGATAGACGCACGCCGTGTACACGGCGGAATTCTCGCACTGCAGCAATGTCTTCCGAGCGGATCGGCATGTTGAATACGTCTCCGCCACCGGCTCCGCCGCCTCGGCGCACGTGTTCGGCCAGAGCCCGACGACATCGGCGGCCACGCAGTCCGCCATGAAGGCTTCCCGCTCAAATCGTCGGGGCTTCCCGCTCGCGCAGACGTCGTGCTCGGCTGCGGGGGTCTCGCAGGGTTTTCTGTGTGACGCGGTCGGCGAGGGGGTGACGTCCTCACCTCGGCGGCCACCATGCTCGGAGCTGCCGGAGACGTCCTTGGGGGTCCCGTTCGTTTGAACGTGCACAGTGAACAGGGCCCCTGCGGCTATCAGGATGATCGCCACACTGGCGCGATAGCGCATCCTCATCTTGGCTCACCGTCTCAGAATAACCCGCGAATGATCAAGCGGGATTGTACGTCAATGGACCACACCTCCAGGGCGCCTTCACGCCTGTCCCCCCGTCCTCCCTCATGCACTTCTCTCTGACATTGACCCCACGACCGGGGTACTTCATCCGGAAGTCATCCCATTGTTTATTCATTGCGGCCATGTCCGGATCTCAGGGCCCCGGCGCTGACAGCGCATGGACAACGAGCGAAGTTGTCGGCCCCCTCTGCCATGATCACCGCGATACGGCTTCCACGGAAGGCAGATGAATGGGCGGCGCCACGGCAGCGACCTATGAATGGCTCTGCGATGAGTTCACCGACGACACCGACGAGACCTGGCTCTGCGCCGGCTTCGTGCGGGACCTGTCCCCTCGGGAAGCACTGCGGCGGATCCACGTCACCCCTGGCTCTCTGAGCGAGTCAGGACAGGGCGTCGCAGCCTACGCGGCCAGCGGCGGAACCGTCCTGATCGAATACGGCTGGGCGAGAACCGTCTACGACAAGGCCCACCTCCTGTCTGTGGGCACGACCGCGGCCTCGGTGTTCATGACCATCAACAACGAGGGCTTCACCTACTGCGTCGACGGCCGGCAGATCACCACGTTCAGCCTGTACGCCTATTCCTTGAGGGAGGGGTCCGACCCCGACCGGCTCCATGCGGATGTCGAGGATCTCGGCGTGGACATCGACGGTGACCAGATCGATTTCTCCGACGATCCTGTCTGCAGCGCTCTGGCCCTTGCCGAACGTGCCACGGGTGTCCACCTGTCTTCCGCCCGTTTCGCCGGTCCGGCTCTGATCGGATCCACCGACCATATCTATCCTTACCACTGACACCCTTGGCTCATGAAGATCCGGAACATGCGCGGAACGATCTCGGCCCGTCATACTCGATGCGGCGCGAAACTTCAGGTCACGGCACCACACGCCGGATAGGAAGCCCTCCTCTTTTAATCCGTTAGAGGTTGGGGCAAGTCGGCTGACCAAAGACCGCTAACACCGTTTGGGCAGCAGTTCACCCACTGGCGCGACAGTGTGCGTCCCACCCCCCGTGCAACGCCATACAGCGATCTCGTTCTCCAGTTCGGCGCGCAGGCCCCGATCGTGCACCGGGCAGGCGGGCCACATCTTCCACGTCGCCTCCACGACCACATCCTGGGTGGCGTCGGCCACGTCCCGGAGCACCCATTGGGCGTCCCCTCCGGACCCGAGGCTGTTGCCATGGCAGATGCCCTGGAACTCCACCCATGCCATGCCCATGGTGTCCCAGTCGGGGACGATCATCCGAAGCGTCCCGGTGATCCCCGCGGCGCGGACGTCGCGCTCCACGATCACCGGGCGGACGGAATGTTCCCCGGCGTCAGGGGCGGACCGGTCCGTCGCGTACGCGCCCAGATGACGGCGGTGATCGCGACAAGCAGGACGCAGGGAATGAGCATCACGATCGACCCGGCCCCCGCCGAGCGATCGGAGCCCGCGAGGGGGTCGGCGTGCGTGACGATCCCTAGCAGGTACGCGAGCGTATTGTTGGCCGCGTGGATGACGACCGCCGTCTCCAGACCGCCCGTCCGCCACGTCATCAGACCGAAGGTGACGCCGAGGGTGAGGTAGTAGAGGTTCAGCCACGGGTCGGTGGACAGGTGGATGGCCGCGAACAGGATGCTCGACACGACCAGGCCGAGGACCATCGCCGTCCGGGGCCCGCGGCCCCAGCTCGCAGCCACCCGGAACGCCAGCCCACGGTAGCCGTACTCCTCGCCCGCCCCCTGCAGAGGCGTCAGCAGGAGCGTGATGACGAACACGGCGACCAGGTCGGAGAATCGCCACGATCCTTCCGTGTAGGGCGAGAGGAGGAAGAAGACGGTCATGTAGAGCACCCAGATCGGCACGAGCGTCAGCACCGCACGACCGAACACGGCGGGCCGGAACACCGACAGCACGGAATGCAGCGACGCCCCCTTCACCCCGTACAGCCAGCGCTGGATGAACATGCTCCATGGGATCATCAGCGCGATCGAGATGAGGTTCGCGGCGTGGAAGATCGGCGTGAACTCCGTACCGCCCGCGATCGGGTTGACCCTGCCCAGCGCCTCGTCGATGGCGGAGCCGAGGACGGCGAAGACACCGCCGAAGCCGAACAGCCCGACGAGGAGCAGCACGAGCGCCAGAATGCCGCGTCCGATACGGCGCTTCTCACCGGCCAGCACGAGGTGGTAGGGAACGCCCGGCGGAACCGGCCGCGGACCACGGCGGTCCCGCGACGCGTCGTAGAGGACGGTCGGCGCGGTGTCGGGCGGAAGGGTACCTGGGTCGAATGCCGGGGAGTTGAAGCTGTCTTGGTGCATGCTTCCACCATCCTCCGGGCCTCGTTGCGGCAGCAGTGCCGTCGCTCATGAGTTCGTGTGCGATCCGCACGGCATGGGCATGACATTTGCCATACGAGCAGGGGTGCCGGGTGGTCTGATGCGAGCACCCGCACGCCCTGACGGAGACGAAGTGGCCCGCCGCCGCATGACATTTGTCATGCGTAAGTCGTGCGGAACGCCGACGAAGTCATTACGGACGACACTGGGGAGCGAACCCGCGCGACGGGAGTGTGGAGACATGACTCATGATCTCCCCGATTCTCCAATTCGATCATCATGCTCATCCCCCGTGTCCTCCTCGTCGTCATCACAGTGATCGTGTGGCTGCGCGAGCGCCACGCCGGGCCCGCGCCTACGAATTCACCCTCGCTCAAGGCTTCAGCAGCACAATGAGAGGCATGGGGGAGTGGCCAGTGGTGAGCGCACGCCGGTTCGAGAGCTACGTGCGCTGGTCGACGTACGTCGTCGTCTCCACCCCGATCTCCACTCTCGGCGGCCTCGTCAGCGCCCAGCCGATCACCAGGGAGAACGTCGCCGTGGTGAGCGCCGTGGCCGTCGCCACGGTGGCACTGGTGTGTTGCAACATCGCGGTCAGCCGATGGAGCTTCAACTCCCTCGAAGGACGCGGCAAGCGCCTCCCGATCGCTCTCGTCGTCACGTGGCTGCTCCTGCTCGCCGCCGTCCTGGCGGGGACCGTCGTCCTGGCGGGGGCCGTCGTCCTCCCCATACCGGCCCTGTGGGTGGCGGCGGCCACTGCGATCGCCTCCGCGGCCGCGAGCATCGTCCCCATCCTCAACGCCCGCCGCACGCTACTTCTCAACGTCGCGATCCTCGTGCTCGCCGTGCCCCTCGTGGCCGTCTTCCAGATCGCGTTGCTCGTGGTCTGCATGACGCTGGTCAGCGCCGTCCTGTGGATCTGCTGGTCCAGCGTGTGGATGCTGAGCGTCCTCCGCGAACTGCAGGACGCGCACCGGGATCGTGCCGCGCTCACCCTCGCAGAGGAACGCCTGCGCATCTCCCGCGACCTCCATGACGTGTTCGGCCGCACGCTCACCGCGATCGCCGTGAAGAGCGAGCTCGCCTCCGAGCTCATCCGCCGCGGCCGCGACGACCGCGCGGCCGCGGAGCTGAGGGAGGTTCGACGGCTGGCCGACGAGGCGGGCACGGAGGTCCGCAGGGTCGTCCGAGGCGACTTCCAGACGACGTGGGAGAACGAGGTCTCCGGCGCCCGCGCACTCCTGGGTTCGGCCGGCATCACCTGCACGGTCACCGGCGAAGCCGTACCAGCGCCCTGCGCAGAGGCGCTTGCGTGGGTCGTCCGTGAAGGCATCACGAACGTCCTACGTCATTCCTCGGCGACACAGGTGACACTCACCACAACGATCGACGCCGACGAGGTCCTTCTCACGATCGCGAACGACGGAGTCAGCGACAGCGGGCCCGCCCAATCCACCACGGACGTCGGCACAGGACTTCGGGCGATGTTCGACCGGATCCACGCGATCGGAGGGCGCGCCGAGACCCGACGGGACGGGAACTGGTTCCTGCTGGAAGCCGCCGTCCCCCTACCGAGAGAACGCGAATGATCCGCATCCTGATCGCCGACGACGAACATCTGATCCGCGAAGCGATCGCGGGTCTGCTCGAACTCGAGGACGACTTCGAAGTCGTCGGCCAGGTCGCCTCGGGCGACGAAGCGCTGAAGGCCGCGCTGCGCCTGCGCCCCGACGTGGCTCTGCTCGATCTGCAGATGCCTTCACCCGACGGCATCGAGGTCGCCCGGCGGCTCACGAACCAGTTGCCGGAGTGCCGCAGCATCATCGTGACCTCCCACGGCCGACCCGGGTACCTGAAATCCGCGCTCTCAGCAGGCGCCCGCGGATTCCTCCCGAAAACCACCTCATCGCGCAATCTCGCACAAGTCATCAGGAAGATCGCCGCGGGCGGGCGGCACGTGGATCCGGAACTCGCAGCCGAGGCGATCGGTGCGGGTGACTCGCCCCTGACTCCGCGCGAAGCCGACGTCCTCGCGCTCGCGCGCGACGGTGCGCCCGTGGATGAGATCGCGCAGCGGGTGTCCCTGTCGCCGGGGACGGTGCGCAACTACCTTGCCGCGGCCATCGCAAAGCTCGGCGCTGCGAACAGGCACGAGGCAGCGCGCATCGCCGCCAAGCACGGCTGGATCTGACGAACCGCTTGGCCTCGAAGATCGATCGCACACTCACGGCGGGGAGACTCGGCGTGAGTACGGCCCGTGAACACGGTCACGGCGGTTCCCTCGAAACCGGGGCGATTCAGTTCCGGCCGTAAGCCAGCGAAAAGAAGAGTTAAGCGACCTATAAGACTCGCGGACTACCGTCGGCGGGGTCCTCGTCTTGGCATGTCATCACGATCCAAGCGGTAACCCCGACCTTTATGCGCCGATGAGGCCGCGCTCGGATCTGACAGCCGAGGAGAGATGCTCGTTGAGCAGCGAGCCGCTGATCGCATCACAGGCTCCCACCGGCCGGACCGGCGGGATGAAGGCCGCCGCGGTACCCGCGGTGTCTTCCATGAACGAAAGGACACCTCTTATGGAACTCGACATCAAGGCCCTGGACCTGCTCCCCGCCGCCGCGGAAAGCAGCCTGTATCCGTGTGGTCGCATCACCTGCCTGGATTACCTTTCCTGCGCCACCTTCACCTGCGGATCCACCGCCTTCTAACCCTTGTCTCCCGGCGACCGGCCACGGCGTCTCGCCTGCCGGTGCGCGCTGAGGACCGCGCCTGCGGCGGGGGTGACCACCTCGCCGCAGGCGTCCCGCCCTCACCTGTTCGGAACCCCTCTCACGAGGCCTGATCCAGTGATTCGCCGGATCAGGAACCCGTGCCGGGCGATGGTGGATAATGCTCAAAGGCCCTATGTTTGCTCGGTGGTTGCTCGCGTGTACGCGGTGCGGCGCGCCGCGCGCCGTCATCACCCGGCATCGCGGCGGGTACGACGGCGGAGGACGGCACGTCGCGACAGCGAACGTCATTGATCAGATCGACATTTAGAATGATCAGATCCGCGATACCGGGAGACACTTGCGCGGTCGATCGCTCAGGAAGAGGGCGCCATGACTTGGCTCGTCACGGGGTCGACAGGCATGCTCGGGCACGAGGTGGTCGCGCTGGCGCGCGGACGAGGGTACGACGTCGCCGCGCGAACCCGCCGGGACCTGGACATCTGCCACCGAGACCAGGTCGAGTCGGCCTTCCAGACGCTCGCCCCGCGGGTCGTGGTCAACTGCGCCGCCTGGACGGCGGTGGACGACGCCGAGAAACAGGAGCGAGAGGCCTACCGGGTCAACGCCGACGGCCCCCGGCTGCTCGCCGAGGCCTGCGCGCGGCACGGTGCCCGGCTGATCCATGTCTCCACCGACTACGTCTTCTCCGGTGACGCAGACGTCCCGTACGACGAGGACGACCCGGCCGAGCCGCGGACCGCGTACGGGCGGACCAAGCTGGCCGGGGAGAAGGCGGTCCTCGACGCGCTGCCTTCCGCCGCCGTCGTCCGGACGGCATGGCTGTACGGCGCCCACGGGCCGAACTTCGTGAGCACCATGCTCCGTCTCATGGCGGAACGGGAGACCGTCGAGGTGGTCGACGACCAGTTCGGGCAGCCGACCTGGGCCGCGGACCTCGCGGACCGGCTGGTCACGCTCGGCGAGCTCGGCTCCGCGGCGGGGGTGTTCCACATCACCAACTCCGGGAGGGCCTCCTGGTTCGAGCTCGCCCAGGAGGTTTTCCGGCTGTCCGGCACCGATCCCGAGCGGGTGCGCCGGACGACCTCCGAGTCCTTCGTCCGCCCGGCGAAACGACCGGCTTTCAGCATCCTGGGCCACGCGCGGTGGCGGGAGCTGGGCCTTGAGCCGCTCCGCCCCTGGCGGGACGCGCTGCGCACGGCCCACCCCGAGCTGGCGAAGCCCTTCCGCTGAGAAGGTGCGCGCCCGCCCATCGGTGGTGGGCCGCGGAGACCCGGTGACGGTTCCCGGCCGGCGCACCGGCGCGATGGCCGGGAACCGTCACGACGGGCCGGCGAGTTCCTACCCGCGGGCGTGCGAGGCGTAGAAGGCCAGGCACTCCTCATAGGAGGGCAGGAGACCGCCTGCGCGCGCCTCGGCGAGGGTGGGCGCCGCGGCGTCCTTGGGCGACAGGAGCGGTTCGACGTCCGCCGGCCAGGTGATGCCCAGTTCGGGATCGAGTGGGTGGATACCGTGCTCCCTGGTCGGGTTGTAGCCCTCCGAACACAGGTAGATCACGGTCGCGTCGTCCGTCAGCGCGAGCAGGCCGTGCCCCAGTCCTTCGGACAGGAACACTCCCCGGTGGTCCTCGTCGTCCAAGCGCACCATCTCCCACTGGCCGAACCTCGGTGAGCCGACGCGGATGTCCACGATCACATCCAGCATCGCCCCTCGCACGCACTTGACGTACTTCGCCTGGCCCGGTGGCACGTCGGCGACGTGAATCCCGCGCAGGGTGCCCCGGCGTGAAACAGAGCAGTTGGCCTGGGAGAGCCGCAACCGCCGTCCGGTGACCGCATGGAACTCCTCCTCGCGGAACCATTCGTGGAGACCTCCCCGATCGTCGATGTGGATTTTCGGGTCGTCAATCCATGCGCCTTCGATTTTCAGTGGCTGCATCTCGGCTGCTCCTGATCCCGGCCGTTTACCGGACCGTGTAGAACGTGCTGTGGCCTTTTCCGCCACGATCCAATGCTGACGGCAGACGGTCCGATTCGGGTGTCCCGCCGACGGTCGTGATACCAAAGTCGATGAGGCTCATACTTTAGTCGGAAAGCAGGCTCCGCATCGGCGACTTCGGTTGAGACGGGAGATGCCGACGACCGATTCCCGCCGCCATGCTCGGCCTTAATGTTGAATCGTGCGTAAATCCTTACAGCTCATCGGGTTCATCATGATCCTCGAAGGCGTAAGCGGGGCCATCGACCAGATCGCCGTCCAGCCCATCCTCGGCGCGGTGCTCAACTTCTTCAACCGCGTCGTCGTCAATAACGTGACCTTCCTCGAAGGTTACGAGATCTACGCGAACTTGATCCTGGCGGTTCTCGGGATTGTCGTGATCATTGCTGCGGAAAGGGCTCCGGCGTCCTAACGCCCCGCGCTCTCCGTCCCACCCATTCAATGCCGGAATATCAGCAGAGGCCATGAACGAACTGTCACGACCACTACACACCTGTCCGAGGAGCCAGAAATGAAGAACTCGACGGCGGTACTGGCGGAGGAGACGGGTGAGCCCATCGCCGCCCGCGCGGAGAACGTCTCCAAGCGGTACAGCACCGGAGACACGGCGGTGGCGGCCCTCGACGGCGTGTCGCTGAACATCCCGCGCGGCCAGTTCGCCGGCATCATGGGGCCGTCCGGTTCCGGCAAGTCCACCCTCATGCACTGCATGGCGGGGCTGGACAGCGTGGACTCCGGGCGGGTGTTCGTCGGCGACCAGGACGTGACGGACCTGAACGAGAAGCAGCTCACCCGGCTGCGCCGGGACCGGATCGGCTTCATCTTCCAGTCCTTCAACCTGCTGCCCACCCTGACCGCGCTGGAGAACATCGTCCTGCCGATCCGGCTGGCCGGCCGCACGCCCGATCAGGAATGGCTGGACTCCGTGATCGAGACCACCGGCCTGCGCGAGCGGCTGGACCACCGTCCGAACCAGCTCTCCGGCGGCCAGCAGCAGCGGGTGGCGTGCGCGCGGGCGCTCGCCGGCAAGCCGGACGTCATCTTCGCGGACGAGCCCACCGGTAACCTCGACTCCCGGTCCGGCGCCGAGGTGCTGGGCTTCCTGCAGAAGTCGGTGCGGCAGACCGGCCAGACCATCGTCATGGTCACCCACGACCCGGTGGCGGCCTCGTACACCGATCACGTGATCTTCCTGTCCGACGGCCGCGTCGTCGACCGGATGCCGAACCCCACCGCGGAGAAGGTCCTGGAGCGGCTGAAGAGGTTCGAACCCGCGAGGGCGAGCACCACGGTCCCCGGCAAGCAGGGGCGGATCTGATGCTGGCGAAACTCACGTTGCGCAATCTCCTGGCGCACCGGGTCCGGCTACTGCTCTCCGTGCTCGCGGTGACGCTCGGGGTCTCCTTCGTCGCGGGCACAATGATCTTCCGGGACACCGCCACCCAGAGCTTCGACCCGATCTTCGCGGGGCGGACCGAGACCACGACCGTGGTCGTCCGGCCCAAACCGGCCGAGGGTGAGAACGCGACACCGGCCACGATACCGGCCTCCCTGGTCGGCACGCTGCAGCAGAGCGTGCCCGGCGCCGCGGAACTCAGGGGACAGTACGACGGGTACGCGGCGCTCGTCCGCCAGGACGGGCGAATCGTCGGCGAGGACCGCGCGGCGCACCTGGGCGCGGCGTACCAGGAGCGACCGGGCGCGGGCCTGCGGATACTCTCCGGCCGGGAGCCCTCGGCGGCCGACGACGTCGTCGTCGAGGAGCGCACCGCGGCCGAGGGGCAGCTCAAGGTCGGCGACCCGGTCAGCGTGGTGACCGCGCGGGCGACGAAGTCCATGCGTGTCGCCGGTGTCTTCAGGGCGGTCAACGACCAGGTCGGTCGTGCCGCCACCTACGTGATGTTCGCCCCGGAGACCGCGCAGGCCCTGCTGACCGGCCCCGGGCAGTATTCGGCGATCTTCGTACGGCCGCGCGAGGGTGTCTCGCAGCAGCAGCTTCTCCAGCAGGTCGGCGCGGCACTCCCGGCGCAGTACGAGGCCAAGACCGGCGCGGACGAGGTCGAGGAGGTCAAGTCCCAGCTGAGCTCGCTCTTCGAGCTGATCAGCCGGTTCCTGCTGGTGTTCGCCGGGGTGGCGGTCTTCATCGGATCGTTCATCATCCTCAACACGTTCACCATGCTGGTCGTGCAGCGGATCCGGGAGCTCGCACTGCTCCGGGCGATGGGCGCGAGCCGCGCCCAGGTGACCCGGGCGGTTCTCGGCGAGGCACTCGGGATCGGCTTCCTCGGCTCGACCCTGGGCCTGCTCGCCGGCGTGGGACTGTCCTACGGGCTCAGGCTGCTGTTCGAGCGGTTCACCGGCGGCACCCAGGTTCCGCTGCGCACGCCGGTGGTCGGGCTCTCGACCGTGATCTGGGCGTACGCGGTCGGCATGCTCGTCACCCTGCTGGCCGCCTACCTGCCGACGCGCCGCGCGGCGAAGATCCCGCCGGTCGCGGCGATGCGCGACGACGTGGCGCTCACCCGCCGTTCGATGACCCTGCGGCTCGTCGCCGGCGTCGTCATGGCGCTGCTGGGCGCGGGAGCGCTGGCCGCGGGCCTGGCGACCGGGAAGGCGGGGGGCGCGGCCCTGGTGATCGGCGGCGGTCTGCTGGCGTTGCTCGCCCTGACGATGCTCAGCCCGTTCCTGAGCCGGCCGGTCATCGCGCTGCTCGGCTGGCCGGTCTCCCGGCTCGGCGGCACGGTCGGGCGGCTGAGCCGGGAGAACGCCCGGCGGGATCCCCGCCGTACCGCGGCCACGGCGTCGGCGCTGATGGTCGGGCTCGCGCTCGTCTCGGTGGCGACGGTGGTGGCCGGCTCGATGAGCGCGTCCGCCGACCAGAGGATCGCGCGTCAGTTCGGCGCCGACCTCTCCCTGGACCCGCGCGGTCTCACCGGTTTCAGCCAGGAGACGGTGGACCGGGTGGCCGCCGTCCCGGGCGTGCGCGGCGTCACCGCGGTCCGGCACGGGACGATGGGAATCGCCGACGGGCAGGTGCCCGTCCTGGTCGCCGACCCGGTCGCGCTGGCGGGTCCGGCCAACCTGAAGATCGAGGACGGCACCGGCACCCTGGCCGCCGACGGGCTGCTCGTGCAGAGCGCGCTCGCCGCGGAGCGCGGCTGGAAGGTGGGCAGCACCGTCACGGGCCGGTACCCGGACCGGTCCACCGCGACCCTGCGGGTGAGCGGCCTCTTCGCCGCCAACGAGGTCCTGGGCATGTCCTTCGTCGTGAGCCCGGCCGGTTACCAGGCGCACGCTCCGGCCGGTCTGATCCAGAAGGCGTTCGTCGACCTCGACGACGGTGGCGAGGAGCAGGCCCTCGCGGCCGTGCGGTCGGCGCTGCGCGCCTACCCGAACGTCGAGCTGAAGGATCGCGAGGCCGTACGGGCCGACGCCCGCCAGGAGATCGATCAGGTGCTGAACCTGATCGTGGTCCTGCTGGTGCTCTCGATCGCCATCGCCGCGCTGGGCATCGTGAACACGTTGAGCCTGTCGGTGATGGAGCGGACCCGCGAGATCGGGCTGCTCCGAGCCGTCGGGATGAGCCGCGGCCAGACCCGGTCCATGATCAGCTACGAGTCGGTGATGGTGTCGCTGTTCGGTGCCGTGGCCGGTCTGGCTCTCGGGACCGCGCTCGGCTGGGCGGTGCAGCGGGTGATGGCGGCCGACGGCGTCGAGGTACTCGACATCCCGTACGGCCGGCTCGGGCTCTACCTGCTCAGCGCCGTCCTGATCGGTGTCGTGGCGGCGATCTGGCCGGCCCGGAGGGCCTCGCGGATGAACGTCCTGCGGGCCATCCAGCACCAGTGAGCCGTCGATGCGTGGTGACGCGACCGACCTCTGCCGGGGGCGTACGGCGACGCTCCCTGATGTCCTAGGGTGACGACATGGCCGAGATCTCCGTTCCGGACGGATCATGGACGTTCGACAGTGAAATCCTCAGGATCGTGCCAGGCGGGGACAGCGACGTCCACGAACTGCGCAAGACGCTCGGCGAGCTGGAGATCCCCCTCGCGGCGATCTCCGGAGCGTCGTTCGAGCCCTCGCGCAAGGGCGGCAACCTGCAACTCCGCCTGCGGCCCGGAGCCGATCCGCTGACCGACGTGGTCACCGGGCGGCTGTCGGGATCCGCCGACCCGTACCGGCTGGCCGTCCCCAAGGGGCGCACCGGGGCCGCCGAGTACTTCGCCGACGAGGTGCGCACCCATCTGATGCTGGAGCAGGTGCCGAGCGGTCCCTGCGAGTCGTTCCTGCTGCCCGGCCCCGCCGTACCGGTGTCGGCCTCGGCGGGTGACGGCACGGTGGACTTCGACGGTGAGCGGATTCGCCTGGAGTGGAGCCTGTTCGCCAAATCGGTCAAGGAGGCGGCAGGCCCGCAGACGTTCCTGCTGCGGGATGTGGAGGGTGTGGAGTGGGCTCCGCAGACCGGCGTCGGCTACGGCCGTCTCCGCTTCCGTCTCAGGGGCGCCGCCCCCGCCGTGGCAGCGGAGAAGGACCTGCACTGCCTGGCCTGGAGCATGCAGCGGTACGGCGGCTCGGCCGTCCTGGTCGCCGCCGCCGTGCTGGCCCGGCTGTCGCTCCGGGCCGAGGAGCCGCCCGCGCTGCCGCCGACCCCGCCGGACGATCGGCGGCAGCGTCTGACCGAGCTGGAGGAGCATGACGCCCTGGTGCGCCGCCTGGCCGAACTCGGCGATCTACACCGTTCCGGTGTGCTCACCGATGAGGAGTTCAGCTCGGCCAAGCGGTCGCTGCTACGCCGGATGGAGCTCTAGCCAAGGACCCCGGCACCCTCCTGCGTGACCTCCCGCGCGAACTTCTCCAGCGCCAGGACCATCCAGTTGACCAGGTCGCAGTTCTGCTTGCGCGCGGCGCACTCCCAGCGTTCGAGTTGTTCCTGGCTCGGGCTCAGCTGCAGCTTCACGGCGAGCCCGGAGCCGCCCGAGGTCTCGCCGTCCTCCCCGTCGCCGCCCGTCGGCGGGCTCGATGCCTCGCCCTCCCCGTTTCTCAGGGCGGCCGCCTGCCTGAGCTCCTTGCGCAGGCGGTTCCTGGACCAGGCGTGCTGCTCGGCGCGCTGTAGCCACAGATCCTGTTCGGGCACGCTCAGCGCCGCCACCTCCGCGTGGTGGGCGAAGCTCAGCTTGTCCCTGCGCCGGGGCAGGCCGAAGCGGCGGGCCACCCAGGCGTAGTTGCGCAACGTCTGGTAGTCCAGCGACGTCCGCTCGATGGCCGTCCGGTAGCGGTCGGCGTACTGCTTCTCCCCGTAGACCAGCCAGTCGCCCAGCCACCACGCGGAGGAGTCGGCGATGAGGGAGAGCTGGCGGCCGATGCTCTCCCAGTTGGCGAACGGGATCTGGGTCGGAAACTGCAGTCCGGTTCTTCTCGGTATCACCGTCCGGTCGAGCCCGAGACGGCGGTTGATCCCATTCTCCTGAGACAGGACCTGTGTCACGCGGCTCTCGCCGCCTTTCTTTCCCCGAACGAGAGGCTCGCTCATCGTTTTCCTTCCTTCGCCGTATCGCTGCTCTTCGAATCAGCACGGCGTGAACGGCCGAATCGTGATCGCCCCGCGTGCGCGGAGCCAGGCCACGAATGTGCGCAGCTCGAATAGGTGCCGCGGCGCCGGCCGTCTTCTGGCCGGCCGCCAGGTGTTCAGCGGCGTGCGTCGGTATCGGTCAAGCCGAGGCCGGCCTCGGCAACACTCGCGTCCCTGGGCTGACGGGCGACACGTGCCATCGCCTGCCAGACGGAGCCGGGAAGGACGCGCAATCGGTGTGGAAGAGCCATTGGAAGAGTCGCGCCCCCGAACGCGAACGGCCGATCCAGCGGTCTCAGGTACATGACAAGGCAGGCGAACATCGCCAGGGCGAAGCTTCCCAGCCCCATGAGCAGCCCGATGAGGGCGTGCAGGGTGAGACCGGCCACCAGCAGGTACGGCCGGACGGCACGCCGCGACACCAGCCCCATGACCAGGGCGAACTCGATCGCCACCGGTCCCCAGGTGAGCAGCGTGACGCCGACCGATGAGACGCGTAGTGGTTCGAGAACCCCCGCAGCCCAGCCGGGACTACCGAACAGCGGATCGCTGAGCCAGTAGTACAGGGCGGTGCCGTCCGCCCATTCCTCCCGGCCCAGCTTCGCCACCGAGGCCTGCAGGTAGATGCCCGCGACCTGGACACGGATGACCAGCAGGGCCGACCACGCGACCAGTGAGGCGACCGGGTCACCGACGGCCTGGGGGCGTCCCCAGTGCCAGGCGCGTCCGTCGGTCAGTGCGATCGGCAGGAGCAGGAGGGCGAGTACCGCGGCGACTTGGTCCCCGCCGTCGGGGATCGTCGCGGACGCCTGGAAGCTCACGGCCACCCACCAGTGCGGCAGCGCGGTGAACCGCGGCCGCCACCCGGAGGCGGCGACGACGAGGATCACGATGGCCACCAGGTGCGCCTGGTCGGCGTCGACGACGCAGAACAGGCCGTAGGCGGCGACGCCGTCACAGTACGGATAGTCGGGAACGCCCTGCGCGGGCCTGAAAAGCGAGGAGGTCTCGCTGGCGAGCAGCGTGGTCAGGGTACAGAGGGCGAGAAGGGTCCTTGCGAGCCCGTACACGTTCGTCCATGGGCTCGTCTCGGCGATCCCTCGCGCCTTCACGCCGAGTCCACTCAGCATGCGACCTCCAATCGCACCGCCGAGACCGGCATGTGGGTGTGCGCCGCGGCGTCCGCCCAGGCCCACGGCAGCGGCTTCTGCCGTGTCACCTCAAGCGTTCCGCAGAGGATCGGATCGGGAGAGGGGTTGCGCACCGGCACCGCCGCGCCGGGCAGGCCGAGGCATCCGGTCACCTCGCTCCGGCAGTCACGCCACCGGTCGGCGGGTACCGCCGCGAGCAGGATGCCGCGTTCGACCCCCTCGGCGCGGGAGCGTCGGTCGAACCCCCACAGGTTGTGCGGCTCGGCGTGCGGCCCGAGCGTGACGGGCTGCCACGCTCCGGTGGCGGACGCGCGCCACACGGTCTCCCTCGGTTCGCGGGCGGACTTGGTGAAGAACGCCCATCCCTGGGGAGCGACCAGCCGTGCCGCCTCGCTCACCGTTCGCTGCGCGGGCAGTCGGAGGGCGGCGCTGGGCAGTTGGCCGATGACGACATAGAGGATCAGGGCGGTCCAGCCGAGACCGAGGGCGACCGTGGAGACGCCCAGCCTGACGTCGGCGTTCACCGGGCAAGGGTCTTCGCCACGTCGTCGACCCAGCGTTCCTGGGCCAGAACGGTGCCACCCTCGGGGACGACGCTCCAGATCCGGTTGGTGTTCCAGATGGTGTTGGTCTGCTTGAGCAGCGTGGAATCGACCACGATGAAGGAGTAGGCGACGTTGGGAGCGGACGCGGGATCGCCGTCGCCGACCGGCACCTTCGCGGCCAACGCGCCGGCGGAGGACGCGGCCTGCTCGATGCGGATCCGGTCGCCGCTGGTGATCGCGGTCTCGAAGGCGGTGAAGAAACCCGGATCGGCGCGCTTTATCTGGGCGACCAGCTGCCCCGCCCTGGCTGCGGGCCAGGATCCGGTCGAGGATGGGGCACGCAGGTCCGGATACATTTCCGCCACCTGACCCTGCCCCAGGAAAAGTCCCTGGAACAGGGCTTCCCCGTCATAACGTCTGACCTCTGTGGCCCCCAGCGCACTGGAGGCGCTCAGAAGACTTATAGCGCACAATAGCCCTATAGATAGCTGTCTATGCTGCATTGGCACCCCGTAACAACCCGTATCAGGCAAGACGGAAGTTATCCTATAATTTCTATAACAAGCAGTAAAGGGGCCGATAGTCTGACCAGACGCCATACCACCTTTTTGCCTACGGCGGAGGCGCCCAACCTTGAGACCTTATGCAGCTGAACATCGACCCTAACTCCGCGGTCCCTCTTTTTGACCAGATCGCCCAGGGCCTGCGGCGCGAGCTAATCACAGGAACGTTGCAACCCGGTGACCACCTGCCTCCCGCCAAGACTCTGGCGGCGAGCCTGCAGGTGAACCTGCACACGGTGCTGCGCGCTTACGCGCTACTCCGCGACGAGGGCATGGTCGAGGTACGCCGCGGCAGGGGAACCGTGGTCATCGCCTCCGGGACGCGAAGTGGAGACCGGCGCCTGGACAGAGCGCTCGTGAGCCTCGTCGTCGAAGCGCGACGAGCAGGCGTCACGGAGAGTGCTCTGATGAATCTTGTGTTACATGCTTTCCGAAACAACACAAGTTATGACACCATCTCGGACTGATCAAGATAGTGTCATTTGTCTGCTTTTTGGACAAATGTTATAATAGTGGGGGAAACATGAAATTCCAGGAGGAAGATAGGCGAGCATCAATACGTTTCTTACTCATTGTGGTGCTCGCTCCTCTTAGCGTGTTCGTCTTGACGCTGGCGGTCCCCTTCCTCCTCAGCGAGCGTCTGCCCGACCCGGTGGCCGCCCACTTTACCGATGGACACCCCGATGAGTCAGCCCCGCTGCAACCGCTGATCCGGGACATCCTGATAGTCGGCGCGAGCGCGTGGTCGATCCTGGCTCTGCTCGCCTACCTGCGGCCCGCGGGCTCGCTCGGGCGCAGGGCCGCCGCGGGCAGCGCCGTGGCCCTGCCCACCGCGCTGGGGCTCGCCGTGCTACTGGGCACGGTGGGCGCCAACCTGGACGCCCCGACCTGGCGAGAGGCCACCACGTCGCCGGTCTCGGAGATCGTCACGCTTGCCGGTGGAGCGCTGGTCTTCGTGTTCGGCGCGATCGCCGTGCATCCGCTGCGGCGGGGCCCGCGTGAGGCCGCCGACCTGCCGGCCGAGCCGGTCGTCGGCCGGGCCCGCTCCCGGCAGGGGCGTATGGTGTGGATCGGTCAGTCCCGCAATCCCGACCTGGTGTGGAAGACGTTCACGGCCACCTGCATCATGGTCGTGCTCACGATCGCCGGTACGTACTGGATGGCCGTACCGGCCCTCCTGTCGCTGACCACGCTGCATCTGTGGGGCGGGATCGTCGCCTCCTTCGACGGAAAGACGCTCTCGGTCCGGGGCCACATCCCGTTCGGTCTCATCCGGCGCATCCCGCTCAGCCGGATCGAGACCGCGGAGAAGATCGAGATCGATCCGCAGGAGTGGGGCTGGGGTTGGCGGCTGCGCAGCATCAGCCGGCACGCCATCGTGATACGCAAGGGCGAAGGGCTCCTGGTGGCGCTACGCGGGGGCGGCGAGTTCGTCGTGACCGTCGACGACGCCGCCGGCGGCGCCGAGGAGATCAGGCGCGCCCTGCGCGGGCAACCCCCCACCTGCCCGGCCACCGCCCGGGGGATCACGACCCGCCACCTCTCCGGCGGAACCGGCGAGCTCCAGGAGAGGCGGAGGCCCCAGCGGCTGTGGCCCGCGGCCGGGCTCGGAGCGACGGCTCACGACCTGCCATGCGACGCATGAACCATCCGGTGAGCGCGGTGGTGACGACGGCGGTCAGCACCAGGATCGTGAAGCCGAGTTGGCTGATGATGCCGTACTGGAGCCCGATGGTGGCGATCACGAGCTCGGTGACACCTCGGCAGTTCATCAGCACGCCGAGTTGAAGCGCCTGCCCTCGGGGCAGCCCGGCGAGCCAGGCCGCACCGCCCGCGCCGACGACCTTCGTCACCTGCGCCAGCACCAGGATGCCCGCGGCGACCAGCCAGTGGCCGAGGTCCGCGCCGAGAAGCCCGATCGCGGTGTTCAGCCCGACCCCGGCGAAGAAGAGCGGAAGCAGGATCATGAGTGTGAATCCCTGCAGCTGGTGGCTGATCCGGGCGGTGGCCGACGAGTTGCGCGGCACGGCGACACCGAACAGGAAGGCGCCGATCAGCGGATGCAGATTGATCATCTGGGTCAGCGCGGAGAACCCGGTCGCGCCGATCACGAGCACCACGGTCAGGAGCCGCTCGGACTCCATCCGCGCCACCAGCGCGGCGAGCGCCGGCCGGACGCACAGGTAGGTGACGAGCACCAGCGCCACGGCCAGACCCGCTGTCTTGGACACCTGCCCGGCACCTCCGCTGCCGGTACCGGCGAGGATCAGGGTGAGCAGCAACCAGGCCACCCCGTCCCCGATCGCCGCGGACGACAGCGACAGCGCGCCGACGCCGGTGCCGTCGAGCTTGAGGTCGACGAGGATCCTGGCGAGCACCGGCAACGCGGTGATGGCGAGCGCGAGCCCGAAGAAAAGGCAGTACGTCAACGTCGACACCGCGGTACCGGCCAGCATCGGCCCGGCGGCCAGCGCGACGCCGACGCCGGCGGCGAGGGGCAGGCCCATGCCGCCGAGTACCGCGGCGGTGACGGTACGCGGGCGCTCGATCCTGTCGGTCCGCAGCTCACAGCCGAGCAGGAACATGAAGATGACAAGACCGAGTTGCGCGGCCTTGTTGAGACTGTCGAGCACGTCGGCGGGGAAGAGCCAGCTCACCGCCTCCGGCCATACCTGACCGAGTGCCGAGGGACCCAGCAGCAGCCCGCCGAGGATCTCCCCCAGTACGGGCGGCTGCCCCACCCTGCGCATCAGCTCGCCGAAGAGGTGGCTGGCCATCAGGATGACGGCCACCGCGAGCAGGAACCTGGTGATCGGATCGACGGCCACCTCCGCGTGGAAGAGGCCCGGCACCCACATGAGCACCGAGCCGACGAGGATCACCAGCCCCGCGCCGATACCGAGCCAGGTACGCCGGCCGAGAGCGGGCTCGGTCCCCGGAACACTCGTCATGCTGGACGTGGTGCCCTCGGCCACGGCACCGGCCGGGCGAAGCCCACTTCCTCCCTTCGAGGTCGTGCCCATCGGTCGGGTCAGGAGGCCGGCACCGGTCGCGATCTCCCGGCCGAGAACGTCCCCATGCCGTACAGCAGCGGGTTTCCAGGACT
>NZ_JBEOZN010000079.1:0-46522 GCF_040298085.1 Streptosporangium sp. NPDC001681
CTCTTCCCCTCCCCGCCGCTCTTCCGTTGTGGTGACGTGCCGGAGGTGGGGCACATGGGCGAGGGCCCCGCGGTTCGAAAACCGCGGGGCCCCGCTGTGATTCGTGAGAAATGAGAACTCGCACTTTGTCGAGAGCCAGGGCTTGGGGATTTCTCCTCAAGTTCCGGTATTCGAGGTCCGGTCGCTGCTTCTCGGTGAGAAGCGGTGATCGTGGCGAATACGGTGCCCTGTCGCTCCGTTACGGTTCCGAAGCCGCTTCAAATCGCGGATTCGGCCGTGAGTGGCCTCATGTTCCGGCTGTGCCGCGCCCCGATCGGGGTGTGACTCCGGTGATCGGGAGGCCTGCTACGCCCTTTCCCTTTCCTCGCGCTCGACGAGAACGGGTACGAGGCGGTCGTTGCGGTTGAAGTTGTCCAGGTGGTTGTCGTTGTTGCTGCGGTTGTTGAGGGTCAGCCTGAAGCGGTGGTGGGTGCGGCGGAAGTGCGAGCGGCCGCAGCCGCAGCCGCGACCGCAGCCGCCGCCCCAGGTCGGGAAGGCGGCGCCGGTGATCGTGGTGGTCATCGCGCTGGCGCTGGTGACGGTGGTCGCTGCGCCCATGCCGACGACTCCGCCGGTCAGCGCCGTGCTGATCGCGAGCCCTGCGAGGACACCCTTGTACTTGGGCATTGCGTTTCCCCCTTGAAAGGATCGGTTGCCCCGATTTTCGGCACTTACCGAATCATCCGGGAATTACCGGAGATGGCGAGTGATGAGCCACCCCTGGTTGTCATGATTTCCTCGCATGTCTGCCGATAAACAGAGATCAAATCCTTTTGCACTCTCCTTATCTATTTGTGGTCGATCTTGGATGGTTACCGGCTAATTTAAGATTAAATGTCTTTAATGTCGCTTTTGTTCTTCAAGGAGAGGGGGCTGGAGGGGGCATCTAACTAATGGCGATAAAGTGTGTAATAAAAAGATATTCAGCTAAAATAGGCTTATGTGCCTTTTGTGGCATCCGGGGGCTGTCGTCTGTCGTAGCGAGAGGCGAACTATCGTGGAAGAGCGGCCGGACGACAGGAGGAGACGCGTGGTACACAAACCGATCCCCAACTGGCAGGGCGAGATGGTCGACCTCGGCGACCAGCGGATCCACGTGCGATCGACCCCGCCAGGCCCCGCGGAGACCGCCGTCTACGTACACGGCCTCGCGGGCTCCGCGACCAACTGGACCGACCTGATGGGTGAGCTCTCCGACGTGGTGACCGGTCATGCCGTCGACCTGCCGGGCGCCGGATACTCGCCCGAGCCGCCCGGCGGCGACTACTCCGTCGACGCCCACGTACGGACCGTCACCGCCCTGATAGAGCGGGTCTCGCGGACCCCCGTCCACCTGTTCGGCAACTCCCTGGGCGGAGCCGTCTCCGTGCGGCTCGCCGCCACCCGTCCCGACCTGATCCGCTCGCTCACCCTGATCTCACCGGCCCTGCCCGACCTGCTGCCCAGGTACGGCCCCGTGCGGGTGGCGCTGTCCGCCGTGCCCAGGCTCGGCGAGTGGGCGGCGAGCCGGCTGAGCCTGCTGCCCGCCGAGCGCAGGCTCGGTGCCACGCTCGCCATGTGCTACGCCGACGTGGGGAGGATTCACCCGGAGCGGCTCAAGGAGGCGATCGAGGAGGTGCGCCGCCGGGACGGCCTCCCGTACGCGGGGGCGGCACTGATCAACTCGGCGCGCGGCATCGTCGCCGAGTACTTCCGGCGCGGGGAGACGAACCTATGGCGGCAGGCGGCCCAGGTGACCGCGCCCACGCTGGTCGTGCACGGCCGCCACGACCGGCTCGTCAACCCCCGGATGGCGGCCCGTGCGGGCCGGACGTTCCCGCAGGTGAAACTGGTGCTGCTGCCCGACGCCGGGCATGTGGCCCAGATGGAGTTCCCCGACAGGGTGGCCCGCGAGGCCAGGATCCTGATAGGTGAGACGGTCCTCACTCCGGTTGGGGAATGACCAGGGCACCAGGTTAGGTTGTGAGTGGAGCGTGCTGCGCTAGCCGTATCGTCAAGACCCCCTGAAACGGGAGCAGAACTGTGTCGTTGCCACCGCTGGTAGAGCCGGCAGCCGAGTTGACCGTCGATGAGGTGCGCCGCTACTCGCGCCACCTGATCATCCCGGACGTGGGCATGGCCGGGCAGAAGCGCCTGAAGAACGCGAAGGTGCTCTGTGTGGGCGCGGGTGGCCTGGGTTCCCCGGGGCTGCTCTATCTCGCCGCCGCCGGAGTGGGCACGCTCGGCGTCATCGACTTCGACGTGGTCGACGAGTCCAACCTGCAGCGGCAGGTCATCCACGGCCAGTCCGACGTGGGCCGCCCCAAGGCCGAGAGTGCCGCGGACAGCGTCAGGGAGATCAACTCCCTGGTCAACGTGGTCATCCACAACGAAGTGCTCACCACGGACAACGTGATGGAGATCTTCGCCGGCTACGACCTGATCGTGGACGGCACGGACAACTTCGCCACCCGTTACATGGTCAACGACGCGGCGGTCCTCCTCGGCAAGCCGTACGTCTGGGGCTCCATCTACCGCTTCGACGGCCAGGCCAGCGTCTTCTGGGCCGAGCACGGCCCCTGCTACCGCTGCCTCTACCCCGAGCCCCCGCCGCCCGGCATGGTCCCCTCGTGCGCCGAGGGCGGCGTGCTCGGCGTGCTGTGCGCGTCGATCGGCTCCATCCAGGTCAACGAGGCCATCAAGCTCCTCACGGGCATCGGTGAGCCGCTGGTCGGCCGTCTGATGATCTACGACGCCCTGGAGATGAACTACCGCTCGGTCAAGGTCCGTAAGGACCCCGAGTGCGTGCTCTGCGGCAAGAACCCGACGGTCACCCAGCTCCTGGAGGACTACGAGGCGTTCTGTGGCGCGGTCTCCGAGGAGGCCCAGGAGGCCGCCTCCGGCTCCACGATCACCGCGGCCGATCTCAAGTCCATGCAGGACGCGGACGAGAACATCTACCTGATCGACGTCCGCGAGCCGAACGAGTACGAGATCGTGTCCATCCCCGGCGCGGTGCTCATCCCCAAGGGCGAGTTCCTCAACGGATCCGCGCTGGAGGGGCTCCCGCAGGACAAGAAGATCGTCCTGCACTGCAAGTCCGGTGCCCGTTCCGCCGAGGTCCTGGCGGTCATCAAGAGCGCGGGCTTCTCCGACGCCGTCCACGTGGGCGGCGGCGTGCTCAGCTGGATCAAGACCATCGACCCGAGCCTGCCGACCTACTGACCGGCCCGGTGGGGCTTTCACCGCCCGCGCCCCGTGGAGCACGCGCCCCACGGGGCGCTCGCCGTTCCCCTGCCGTTCGGGAGGCACTCGCCCCGCCGCCACATGTGCTTTCCGCTCCGACGGATATGGACGGAACGGCGGATGGCACCCGCCTCACCGCATTAAGGTCGAGAGCGTGAACGAAGTCCCACGTCAGCGACGGCATTCATGGCCGGCGCTGGTCGTGGCATCGGCGCTGACGCTGTTCTGCGCGGTCGTGGCCGGGGTGGCGACCAGCGCCGCCGGAACGGAGCTCACCCGGGGGCCGACCCAGGCGGAGCTCGATCGGGCGGCACTCGACGAGGTGGCCCGGCGCTGGCAGGCGTGGCCCGCCGGGCGGGTCTTCCCCAAGACGGTCCGTTACGCCGCGGAGCAGGGGGGCGAGGAGAGGGCCCGCAGGGTGGGCATCTCGCCGGAGACCCGCTGTGACGACGCGGTCGACGCCAAGCTGCGCAAGGCGCTCCGGGAGGCCGGCTGCCTGGGCATCCTGCGCGCCACCTACATCGACGCGCTCCAGGGGATCGTCGTCACCATCGGGGTCGCGGCCTTCACCGACGAGATCGGCGCCACCAGGGCCAAGGCGGCGCTACCCAGGGGCGACCGGCCCTCGCCGGGCCTGAGGGCGCTGGCCTTCCCCGGCACCGTCACCGACCGGTTCGTCTCCGCGGGGCGCCAGGCCGGCCTCGTCCGGCAGGCGGGTCCCTACGTGGTGATGGCCACGGTCGGCCAGACCGACGGCCGGCCCGCCAGCGCGGTCGGCGAGCAGCGGCCCACCCTGTTCGCGTTCACCGGCGACATCGCCGACCGGATCCTCGCCGACCTGACCAGGCCCGCCCGTCCCGACTGTGCCTCCGCGGAGTGGCGATGCTGACCGTGCCGAGGCGTCTGTCCGCCGCCCGCGGGGCGCTCGCGGCGACGACGCTGCTGGCACTGGTGGTGCTGACGGGGGTGGCGGGACTGGCCCCGGCCGCGCGGGCCGACGACGTCAGGGACAGCCAGCAAGAGGTGCTGCGGACCCTCGACCTGCCCGCCGCGTGGCGGGTGTCCGAGGGGGAGGACGTGATCGTGGCTGTGCTCGACTCGGGGGTGGACAGCGGCCACCGCGACCTGGTCGGGTCGGTGATCGAGGGTAAGGACTTCACCGCCGGGGCCAACCCGCGGGGTGTGCAGCCCCTCCGGCTGCACGGCACGTACATGGCGTCGCTGATCGCCGGGCACGGTCACGGGCCAGGCGGGGCGGACGGGGTGATCGGTGTCGCGCCCCGCGCGAAGGTGCTGTCGGTGCGGGTTATCCTGGAGGACGAGGAGCCCGGGTTCCGGGAGTTCAACACCGCCGAGCGTTACGAGAACGTGGTGGCCAGGGGCATCCGGTACGCGGTGGACCACGGTGCCGACGTGATCAACATGTCGATCTCCAAGGAACTGGCGACCAGGGAGGAGCGGTCGGCGATCCGCTACGCGATCTCCAAGGGGGTCGTGCTCGTCGCGGCGGCGGGCAACGACGGCGCCGAGGAGACCGACGCCAGCGGCAACGCCCCCTACTCCTACCCGGCGGCCTTCCCGGGAGTGGTCTCGGTCGCCGCGACGGACCGGGGGCTGCGCCGTGCCTCGTTCTCCAACCGGAACCCCTCGGTCCTGGTGGCCGCGCCGGGGGTGGACATCCTCGGGGCAGGCCCCGGCGACGAGTACTGGGTAGGCCGCGGCACCTCGCAGGCGACCGCCCTGGTATCGGGGGTCGCCGCCCTCATTAAGGCGAAATATCCAGAAATGTCGCCCGTGCTGGTTGTCCAGGCGATCACTGCGGGAGCCACCCGGCGGCCCACCGGCGGCTACGACACCGGCATGGGCTTCGGCGTCGTCAACGCCACCCGGGCACTCGCCGCGGCCGCCAGGATCTCCCGGCACACCCTCACCGCGGAGGGGGCCGGTGGTCACGACCCCGCCCGCCCGCTGGGCCTGGCGGTCGAGCCGGTGCGGGTCGTCCACCGTGACCGGGACAGGATCAACCTGTACGGCGGGGTGGCCGTGGCCGCCGGGCTCGGCGCGATCGCCTGCCTGGTCACGATCGCCGTGTTCGTCGGCCGTGCGCGCTCGTCGACGACCTACCAGGAACCCACGCCCGACGCGGTCACCGCGCCCTGGCCGTGAGCACCGGGCCCGGACCCGGGTCGCGGCCGGAGCCGGGCCGAGGTCGGCACCAAGGTCGCCGCCGGAGCCGGCACCGCGAAAATGCACGCCGCTGATAGGGCGGAGAGGGCAGGCGACGTAGCATCGGAGTATGTCGCAGTCAGGGCGGTCCCAGGAGCCGGAGCGGCATCTGGGAGCCCCGGCCTCCCGCGCTCGCGGCGGCTGGCCACCGTCCGGCTCCCGGGTGAGCGCCGCGGGGGGCGGCCGGACCAGGCGGGCGCCCGCGCAGGACGCCACGGTCAGGCGGCACCGCGTGCGCTCCTGGCCCGCGGCGGGCCGTGACCGCGCGGCGATTCAGCGTGCCGAACTGGCGGCCCTGGAACAGGGCGTCCGGTTCCGTACGATCTTCCTGATCCTGGTGGGCACGATCCTCGCCATCGCCGCCACCAACGTGCTGACCGGTGCGGTCGGGCTGCTGCGCGAGACGAGCTCGCGCCCGCTGACCGCCGCCGAGCAGGCCCGCTACATCTCCGACGACATCGCCAGGCGCTGGTACACCTGGACCGCGGACCTGGTCTTCCCCGTCGAGCTGCAGTACATCGGCCTCGGCAGGGTCCAGCAGTACGCCCGCAGGGTCGGCCTCGCGCCCGAGGTGGCCTGCGCGGCCGGTACCGACGCGCAGGTGGGGTCGGTGCTCACCCGGCACGGCTGCCGCACGCTGCTGCGGGCCACCTACGTCGACCAGACGTCCACGTTCGTCTTCACCGTGGGCATCGCCGTGCTCGCCGACGAGGAGCGGCGGCTCGCCGCCTCCGCGCAGCTGGCCGTGGACGACAGGGTGGGGGTGCGGCCCGTGGCCTTCCCCGGCACGGCGACCGAGCTGTTCGGGGCGGCCCAGCGCCAGCACAACGCCTGGGTCGGCGTCGGCCCCTACATCGTCTTCTCCACCGCCGGTTACACCGACGGCCGCACCCGCCAGGCGATCGCCCCGGAGGAGATCCTGCACAGCGAGCTGTGGCCCGCGGCCCAGGCGGTCGCGGGGCGCATCGCCAGGGCCCTCGGCGACGAGCCGAGCGCCGTGCCCCAGTGCACCCAGGGGAACGTGTGCTGAGGCGGCGGTTGTGGGCGACGGGAGTGCTGGTCGCGATCTCGGTGGCGGTCCCGGCGGTGCCCGCCTTCGCGACCGTGCCCGCCGGGATGCCCGCCGGGATGCCCGCCGTTCCGGTACTGGCCGCGCCGCCGGAGGGCACCGCCGACGTGCGCGAGGACCAGCGCTGGGTGCTGGAGATGTTGCGCGCGCAGGAGGCGTGGAAGGTCACCAGGGGCTCGGGCGTCACCGTGGCCCTGGTCGACAGCGGGGTGGACGACCAGGTGGCCGAGCTGCGCGGGCGGGTGATCTCCGGACCCGACATGGGATCTGTCAAGTTCGACCGGAGCAAGCCGGACGCCGGACGGCACGGCACCGCCATGGCCTCGCTCATCGCCGGGGCGGGCAACGGCGAGGAAGGTCTTCTCGGGATCGCCCCCGAGGCCAGGATCCTCTCGCTGCCGCTGATCGTCGAGGAGCGGCCCAAGGACGGTTCCGTGCTGCCGGAGGAGGATCTGCGCTCGCGCACCGACAGCCCGCTGGCCCGGGCGATCCGTTACGCCGCGGACAACGGCGCCAAGGTCATCAGCATGTCGCTGGGTGCCTACGGGCCGCACCAGAGCGAGCGGGAGGCGGTCTCCTACGCGCTGTCCAGGGGCGTGGTACTCGTCGCCGCCGTGGGCAACGACGGAGACTCCCAGTACACCATGGACAACTCCACCTCCTTCTGGAACTTTCCCGCCGGATATTCCGGGGTCATCGGTGTGGGTGCGGTGGACAGGCTGGGCAAGCCGGCGAGCTTCAGCAGTGACAATCTGTCGGTTCTGGTTTCGGCGCCCGGTGTCGGGGTGCCGGTGGTCGTCCCCGGCGGAAACTACGGATCCTCTGAGGGGACCAGTTCGGCGACCGCGCTGGTGGCAGGGGTCGCCGCACTAATAAAAGCGAAATACCCGAATATTGCCCCGCAGATGGTGGCGCAGGCACTGGTCTCCACGGCTTCGGCGAGTCCCACCGCCGGCTACGACGACCACATCGGGTTCGGCGTCGTCGACGCCGCCGCGGCGCTCGCCAAGGCGGATCGGCTCGTGGCGGGTGCGGTGGAGATCTCGGTCCCGGATGACAAGCACTTCGGCGCCGGCGTCCCGCACGAGGAGTACAGCAGGCCGGGCCCCGATCCGCTGAGGCTCTGGCTTTACGGAACGGGCCTGGTCGGCGGCCTGGTGGCGTTCGCGGCGGCCGTGGTGATGCTCGGCCGGCACTCGGACGGGAATGGGCCGGTAGTGGTCGATGCCGAAACGACCAAGCGTGGGAGATCGCGGGGATAAGCGCAGTTTGAAGTCAATTAGAACGCGTTTAGGACACTGTTCGGATGCGGTAGCCCGAATGTCGGGATTTACACTCCGGGAAACCCGGAAGGTTCGCTATTCTCCCGCGTTATGGGGTACGAGTTGCGCGTGGAGCGCCCTGCGCCTCTCGCCTTCGCGGAACTCGCGACTGTGCTGGGGCAGGCGGGGTTCGAGTTCAGAGGGTCGCAGGAGTCGGGGGAGGTCCTGGCCCGCCACAATGGCGCGGTTCATGCCATAGCGATATGGAACGGCCGCCTGTCCGGCGCCCCCGGATCGGACTGGCAGGTGGCCCAGCTGGCACGCGTGTCCGCTCTGCTGGGAGCGCGGCTGGTCGGCGAGGACGGCGAGTCCTACGCGATCCGCGGCGGTCTGGTCGAGCAGTTGAACGGCTCGGTGGCCTACGAGTTCGGCAAACTCGACGAGATCCTCTCGGCCGGACCGACGGTATGGAGCCAGTAGGCCATCCCACCCCGTACGCCGAGCGGGTGCTGGATCTGGTCGAGCGCATTCCGCCCGGCATGGTGATGTCCTACGGCGACATCGCCGAGTATCTCGGCGAGGGCGGCCCGCGCCAGGTCGGCAGGGTGATGTCCACCTGGGGCGGGGGCGTGCCCTGGTGGCGCGTCGTGCACGCCGACGGCACCCCGCCACCCGGCCACGAGCAACGATGCCTGGCGAACTGGCGCGAGGAACGGACCCCGCTGAGGGGCGCCCGAGCCGATATGCGGGAGGCCCGATGGGACGGAAAGCCTTAGATCACAAAAGCCTGTAAATCCCGGGAACCCTTAATTCACCGCGTAACCGGCCCTGCCGTGGCGCACTACCATGGCCTAGGACAGCGCTCTGTCCGAAAGGCGGTGCTTTCCCCATGGCCATCGGTGCCACCCCCGCACGAGCCAGCGGCGACCCCGTCGTTGATCGTCTTCGGGTTGTCCAGGATCTCTGCGACCGGGGAGAACCACTCGACTCGATCATGGCCGCGGTGCTGGCCGACGGGCTGAAGCCGCATGAGCGCCGTCGTTTCGACGCCGACGCGCTGGCCGGGCCGCTGGGCTCCCGGCTGGACATCGCCACCAAGCGGGGTGCCGCGCGGCGCCGCGAGTTCGTCACGGTCCTGAAGCCGTACGTGACCGGTGTGGACGCGAGGGTCAAGCGGGACCTGCCGGTCGCCCGCAGGATCGCCTTTCACCTGATCGAGCACCGCGAGATCGACGACCTCGCCGACGGCGACGCGCTGCAGAAGCTCGTGGCCGCCGCGGCGGAGCCGTCCAGGCGCGTCCGCAAGAAACTCCGCTGGTACGCGGATCTGCCGCTCCAGGACGAGCTGCCCGAGGCCCTGTTCCGGCTGCGGGCCGCGGACCTCATCCCGATGACCCAGATCGAGGACATCTCCTGGTCCGGCGGGCGGCTGCACGTCAGCGGCCACGCCTATCTGGCCGGGCTGTCGGTGCGCAGCCGCCGCTTCAACAGGGCCACGGTGGTGCTGCGCGGCCCGCGCTGGCTGCCGCCGGTGCGGCTGCGCACCCGGAGGGTCTTCCACCCCGAGGCGACCTACGGCGCGGAAGAGGCCGGCTGCAACTACGACTGGTCCGGGTTCACCGCCGAACTGAGCCCGTGGCCGCTGCGCTGGCGTTCCGCGGTGCGGGCCGTCGTGCGCGGCGGCAAGCGGCTGCTGCGCCGCCGCGCCACCGTGCAGGACACCACCACCTGGCGCGCCGAGATCGTGATCTGGAGCCGGGGCGCCCGTGCCGTCGGCCTGCTGCGCGGTCCCTCCACCGGCCGTACCGAGCGCCCCTCGGGGCTTGATCTCGGCGGGGGCTGGTGGATCCGCCCCGTCTGGACCTCCGACCGGGCGCTCCAGGTGGTGCTACAGCCCACCAGGGCCGAGCTGACCGGCGTGAAGCTGGACGGCGAGCGGCTGGAGGTCCAGGTCTTCCTGCCGGGCAAGGAGGCGAGCAGGGGGCACGCCAGGCTGGACGGTCATCGGATCGCCGCGGACTTCACCCCCGTCGACGGCGGCACCGCGGTCGTCGTGCCGCTCGCCGTGGCCTCCCTGCTGCAGGAACGCGACGGCGGCCGTCTCTGGATCGAGCCCAAGGGCGATCCCGCCGCCTCCGTCATGATCGGCAAGGCGGAGGAGAGCCGCACGGTCGTCGGGGATCGTGAGATCACCGTGCTGCGTGACCGGCGTGACCGGGTGAGCGTCTCCGCGCACCGGATCCGCCCGGTCATCACCGCCGCGACCTGGGACGAGCAGGGCGTGCTCGTCCTGGAGGGCTCCTACCCGGGCTCCGGCGCGGCCGAGCTGACCCTCAAGCACCGCAGCGGGCTGATCCACGCCATCCCCCTGGAGCGGGAGGGCTCCCGTTTCACGGTGCGGATCGCGGCCGCCGCGATGCCCCGTTTCGGGGACACGGTGCCGCTGGGCAGCGGCACCTGGAGCATGGCGGTCCGCGACCCGGCCGGCCAGATCGTCCCGTTCCGCGTCGACCACGCCATCCTCGACGATCTGGACGAGGACACGAAGATCCGTGACGGCCGTGAATACCGCCTGATCTCCACCCGCTTCGACATTCCGGTGCTCTCCGTCGCCGAGCACCGCCCCGACGACGAGAAGGGCGCCGGCGGCCTGTACGCGCTGCGCCGCGGCTTCTATCCCGCGGAGCGGACCCGCGAGCTGAACGACGCGATCGTCTACGTCGCCTACGACGGGCGGCAGTACGAGGGCAACGTCCGCGCGATCTACGAGGAGCGCGTGCGGCGCGGCGACGCCGGAGAGCACATCTGGGTGGTCAAGGACGGCGCGTTCACGCCGCCGGGCCCCGCGGAGCTCGGCTTCGGCGAGGGCGAGGGGCCGACCGTGGTGCGCGCGGGCAGCCGCGAGCACTACGCGGTGCTGGCCCGCTCGCGGTACGTGGTGACCAACGGCTTCCTGCCGCCCTGGTTCCGGGCGCGAGAGGACCAGACGGTCGTGCAGACCTGGCACGGCACCCCGGTCAAGCGCCTGGGCAACGACCTGCCGCACATGTCCCGTGACCCCAGGCCGCCGGCCTGGCACCGGCAGGCGGTCGAGGTGCGCGGCTGGGACCTGCTGGTCTCCCAGAGTCCCTGGGCGACCCGGGTGCTGCGCAAGGCGTTCGGCTACCAGGGGGAGGTCCTGGAGAGCGGCTACCCGCGCAACGACGTGCTGGTGGCCCCCGACCGCGACGAGATGGCGGCGCGGATGCGCGCCAGGCTCGGCATCGCCGAGGGGGCGAGGGTGGTGCTCTACGCGCCGACCTACCGCGACTACGACCGCAAGAACGCCTCGATCCGCCTGGACCTGGCCGAGGCGCACCGGGTGCTCGGCCCCGGCCACGAGTTCCTGATCAGGGCGCACTCGATGCAGGCGGCGCCCAACGTGCCCGCCGGCCTCGGACGCGACGTCATGACATATCCCGATATTACAGATCTGCTGCTGATCGCCGATGTGCTGATCACGGACTACTCGTCGGTCATGTTCGACTTCGCGGCGACCGGCAGGCCGATGCTCTTCTTCACGCACGACCTGCAGCGCTACTCGTCCAAGCGGGGCATGTACCTCGACCTGGCCGCGGAGGCGCCCGGCCCGCTGCTCTCCACCGGGGCCGAGGTCATCAAGGCACTGCGGTCGATCGACGAGGTGACCGCCGCCCACGCCGAGCGGTACGACCTCTTCCAGCGCACCTACGCGCCCCGCGACGACGGCAAGGCGACGGCCAGGCTCGTCGACCACGTCTTCCTCTCCTGAGCGGTTCCCGGGGGCGGCCGCCGAGCGGCCCCCGGGATCGGCCGCTCGGCCCCTGAACCCGTTCCGGGACGTTCCGGCGCAGGTCAGCGCCTTGCTCTGATCATCGATCCCAGCCGGCCCCGCCCGTAGCCCACCCGGCGGGGCCGACAATCCGCCATGCCGTACCCGCCGACTCGGCACGATCATCGTCCGGGATCTGGTGGAATGGCGAGTTGTGAGTGGTCAGGACTGGCGGCTGGTACGTCGTGAGGGTGCGGGGAGAACTGTTGCCCCTGTGCTGGACGAGCACCAGCGGGCGGTGGTGGCCCACGAGAGCGGCCCGCTGCTCGTGCTCGCCGGGCCGGGCACCGGCAAGACCACCACGATCGTGGAGACCGTCGTGGACCGGATCGAGCGCCGGGGCGTCGACCCCGAGCGGGTGCTCGTCCTCACCTTCAGCCGCAAGGCCGCCGAGGAGTTGCGCGAGCGCATCACGGCCCGGATGCGCCGTACCACCCGCACCCCGCTCTCCCTCACCTTCCACAGCTACGCCTACGCGCTGCTCCGCCGTGAGGCGGTGATCGCCGGAGGGGTGCCGCCGCGCCTGCTGACCGGCCCCGAGCAGCTCCTGGAGATCCGCCGCCTGCTCCACGGCGAGCTGGAGGACGGCGCCGTCCACTGGCCGCAGGACATGCACGAGGCGCTCAAGACGCGCGGCTTCGCCTCCGAGCTCCGTGACTTCCTGGCCCGCGCCGCCGAACGCGGCCTCGACGGGCCGGAGCTGGTCGGGCTGGGCCGCCGCCACGGCCGCCCCGACTGGATGGCCGCAGGCAGGTTCGCGGACCGCTACCAGGCCAGATTCGACCTCGATCTCGAACCGGTGCTCGACTACGCGGAGCTGATCCGGGCGGCGGGGGCGCTGCTCTCCGACCCCGAGGTGCGCGACCGCGAGCGATCGGCGTACGACGCCGTCTTCGTCGACGAGTACCAGGACACCGATCCCGCCCAGGAGTTCCTGCTCCAGCAACTGGCGGGGGAGGGGCGCGACCTGGTCGCGGTCGGCGATCCCGACCAGTCGATCTACGGTTTCCGCGGTGCCGACGTCCGAGGGATCATGAACTTCACCGACCGGTTCCGCGACACCCACGGCGCGAAGGCCCCCGTCGTCGCGCTGCGCGTCTGCCGCCGCAGCGGCCGGAACCTGCTGCGGGCCACCCGCCGCGTCACCACCCGGCTGCCCGCCATCCCCGGCGGGGCCGCCCACCGTGACCTGCGCGCCCTGCCGGACGCCGACCCCGGTGACGTACGGGTGCTGGTGGCCGACGGGGCACCTCAGGAGGCGGCGATCGTGGCCGACACGCTCCGCAGGGCGCACCTGCTCGACGGGGTCCCCTGGTCGCGGATGGCGGTGCTGGTCCGCTCCGCGACCCGCCAGGTGCCGCTGCTGCGCCGCGCCCTGGTCACCGCCGGGGTGCCGGTCGTGGTCGGCGGCGGCGAGGTGCCGCTCTTCCAGGAGCCGGGCGTGCGGCCGCTGATCAGGCTCATCCAGGTGGCGCTGCACCCGGAGACCCTCGACGAGGGGGTGGCGGAAGAGTTGCTGACCGGCGCGCTCGGCGGCACCGACATGATCGGTGTGCGCCGCCTCCGCCGCGCCCTGCGGATCGCCGAGCACGAGGCGCTGGCCCAGCCCGCCGAGCACGAGGCGGCCGAGCAGGCGGATCGCGACGTGGCTCTCGATGTGGATCTCGATGTGGATCTCGACCTGGAGCGCGCGGCCCCCGGCCCCCGCTCCTCGGGAGAGCTGCTGGTCGCCGCGCTGAAGGACGCGCGGGAACTGGTGCGGGTGGAGCCGCACGTGGCGCTGCCCGCCGAGCGGGTCGCCGGTCTCATCTCCGCCGCCACCGAGGCCGTACGGCAGGGCGGCACCGCCGAGGACGTGCTGTGGACCGTCTGGCAGGCCACCGGGCTGGCCGGAAAGTGGACCGAGGTCAGCCTCAGGGGCGGTGTCAGGGGCACCATGGCCGACCGTGACCTCGACGCCGTCGTGGCGCTCTTCGACCACACGGCCAGGTTCGTCGACCGGCTCCCGCACGCCGGGGTGGACGTGTTCGTCGAGGACCTGGTCGCCCAGGAGATCCCCGGCGACTCCCTCGCCGCTCGGGCTCCCGACGGAGACAAGGTCCGCATCCTCACCGCGCACCGCTCCAAGGGCCTGGAGTGGGACGTGGTGGTCGTCGCCGGGGTCCAGGAGGGCGCCTGGCCGGACCTGCGGCTGCGCGGGTCCATCCTGAGTACCGACGACATGGTCGCCAGGGCCGAGGGTTCCGAGCACGAGAACCCGGCGGCCGTCTCCGCCGCGCTCGCCTCCCAGCTGCTGGCCGAGGAGCGTCGGCTGTTCTACGTGGCCGCCACCAGGGCCAGGAGCAGGCTCATCGTCACCGCCGTGGGCGGCGACGACACCGAGGAGCGGCCCTCCCGCTTCCTCACCGAGCTGGTGCCCGGCTCGACCGAGGAGGCGGGCGTCGACGAGCGGTCCCGCTGGCTGAGCATGTCCGCGCTGGTGGCCGACCTGCGATCGGCGGTCACCGACTCCACCAGGCCAGAACCGCTGCGCAGGGCGGCGGCCGAGCACCTGGCCAGGCTCGCCGCCGCGGGAGTGCCCGGCGCCCACCCCAACGACTGGTACGCCCTCACCCCCATCTCCGACGACCGCCCGCTGAGCTGGCCCGACGACATCGTGCGCGTCTCGCCCTCGGCGGTGGAGAGCTTCAGCAAGTGCGGCCTGCGCTGGCTGCTGGAGACCTCGGTGGGCGCGGGCGGCACCGACGTGGCCCGAGGTCTGGGCACCGTCGTGCACGCGCTGGCGGTCCTCGCCGCGACCGGCATGCCCACCGAGGAGACCCTCGGCAAGCGCCTGGACGAGGTCTGGAACGAGCTCGACTTCGGCGGTGTCTGGTACAACCGCAAGCAGCGCGCGGTCGCCGAGGAGATGATCTCCAAATTCGTCGCCTGGCACGAGAACAACCCCCGGACACTGGTCGGCCTGGAGGAGGCGTTCACGGCCATGGTCTCCGAGGGGGTGCAGATCAAGGGCCGGGTCGACCGGGTCGAGCGCGACGGTGAGGGCCGAGCCGTGATCATCGACATCAAGACCGGCAAGACCGGCGCCAAGGACGCCGAGCTCGAACGCCACCCCCAGCTCGGCGTCTACCAGCTCGCCGCGTTGCTCGGCGCCTTCCAGCGGCACGGCCTGACCGAGCCGGGCGGCGCGGCCCTGGTCCAGGTGGGCGACGCGGCGGGCAAGAAGCAGGCCAAGGAGCAGACACAGCCTCCCCTGTCCGACGACCCCGACCCGGATTGGGCCAAGGACATGGTCGGCACCGTCGCCGTCGGCATGTCGGGGCCGTTCTTTCAGGCCAAGGTCAACGACGGCTGCCGCACCTGCGCCGTACGGTCGAGCTGCCCGGTCAGCAAGAACGGAGACCAGGTGTGCTGAACCGCCTCGGCGCGGGGTGTCTCCGGCACCACGCGCCGTTCCTCGGGCACGTCCGTGCCGCTCTCCGGCACCGGGGCCGTGTCGCGTCCACCGGGGGCGCCGCGTGCTGAGCCCGGTTCAGCTTGCCGCCAAGCTGGGCATCCTGCCGCCGACCCCGGAACAGGCGGCCGTGATCGAGGCCGGGCTCGAACCGATGGTCGTGATGGCCGGGGCCGGGTCGGGCAAGAGCGAGACCATGGCCGGGCGCGTCGTCTGGCTGGTCGCCAACGGGCTGCTCCGCCCCGAGCAGGTGCTCGGCCTGACCTTCACCAGGAAGGCCGCCGCAGAGCTGGCCGCGCGGGTGCGCGAGCGGCTCAACGGTCTCGTCGAGGTCGGGCAGGTGCCGGCGGAGCTGATGGAGGGCGAGCCGACCATCTCGACGTACCACGCCTACGCGGCCCGTCTGGTCACCGAGCACGCCCTGCGCGAGGCGCTGGAGCCGACCATGCGCCTGGTCTCCCCGGCCGTCTCCTGGCAGCTCGCCAGCCGGGTGGTCAGCGCGTACGACGGACCGATGGAGCAGGTCGAGTGGAGCCCGGCGACCGTCACCCGGGCGGTGCTCGAACTGGCCGGTGAGCTGGCCGAACACCTGCGCACCCCGCAGGACGTGCGCGACGTCGGCACCAAGCTCGCCCAGCGGCTCGCCGAGCTGCCCGGCACCCCGACCAAGGACCAGCGCAGACCGCTGCTCACCCAGCGGGCCAGGGAGCAGCTGCTGCCGCTGGTCGAGGCGTACGACCGCCTCAAGCGCAGCCGGGAGGTGGTCGACCACGGCGACCAGATGGCGCTGGCCGCCAGGATCGCCGACCGGCACGCCGACGTCGGCGAGATCGAGCGCGGGCGGTTCGCCGTGGTCCTGCTGGACGAGTACCAGGACACCAGCCACGCCCAGCTCGTCCTGCTCCGCGCCCTGTTCGGCGGCGGCCACCCGGTGACGGCGGTGGGCGACCCCTGCCAGTCCATCTACGGCTGGCGCGGCGCCTCGGCGGGCAACCTCACCCGATTCCCCCGTGACTTCAGGACCGCCTCGGGGGAGCTCGCGCCTGTCAACCGCCTGTCGGTCAGCTTCCGCAACGGCGACGCCGTGCTGGACGTCGCCGCCCGGCTCCAGCTGCCGCTCCGGATGGAGGCCAGGGAGGTACCGGTCCTGGTGCCCGGTAAGAACCGGGTCGAGCGCGGCCGGGTGATGTGCGCCTTCCACGAGACCGCGGACGACGAGGCGCGCTGGGCCGCCCTGGAGATCGCCAGGGTGCTGGGCGTCGAGAGCGCGCCCGACGGCATGCCGTGGGGCGACGGCGAGCGCAAGAAGGCCAAGCAGAGCATGTGGGGCGGGCCGCAGTCGCTCCAGCCGCACGACGTGGCGATCCTGGCGCGCAAACGCTCGCAGTTCCCCGCGCTCCGCAAGGCCCTGGAGGAGCGCGGCATCCCGGTCGAGGTCGTCGGCCTGGGCGGCCTGCTCCTCGTGCCGGAGATCGCCGACATCGTCTCCACCCTGCGAGTGATCTACGACCCGAGCGCGGGGGACGCCCTGGTGCGGCTGCTCTCCGGTCCCCGCTGGCGGATCGGCCCCGCCGACCTCAAGGAACTGGGCGAGCGGGCCCGCGAGCTGAACCGGGAGACCCGCGAGGGCGCGTCGCCGGTGGCCGACCCGCTGGACCAGGTCGTGGCCGACATGGCCGAGGAGCGCGGCAGCCTGGTCGACGCCCTCGACGAGCTGCCCGACCGTCCCGCCTGGCAGGATCTGTTCTCCCCGCTGGCGGGGGTGCGGCTGGTCGCCATGGCCCAGGAGTTGCGCCTGCTGCGCGCCCACACCGGCCAGCCGCTGCCCGACCTGATCCTGGAGATCGAGCGCAGGCTCGGCCTGGACATCGAGGTGGCGGCCAGGGGGACGGCCGTCGGCCCGTTCGCCGCCCGCGCCGACCTCGACGCCTTTCTGGACGCCGCCGCCCGGTTCGCCGGAGACTCCGAGGATCCCACGCTGGGCGCGTTCCTGGCGTTCCTGAAGGCGGCGGACGAGGAGGAGAACGGACTGGACGCCGGGCGGGTGGGCGAGAGCAACAGCGTGAAGCTGATGACGGTCCATGCCTCCAAGGGGCTGGAATGGCCGGTCGTGGTGGTGCCCGGCCTCTCCCAGGCGCTGTCGAAGGCCGGGACGCTCACCGTCGGCACCGTGTTCCCGGCCCGCTCCACGACCAGCCCGAAGTGGACGGAGAACCCCCGCAAGCTGCCCTACCAGCTCCGTGGAGACGCCTCCGACCTGCCCGGACTGGCCGGGCTGGCCAAGGAGGAACTGGCCGACTTCGACGAGCGCTGCCGCGACCGCGACCTGCTTGAGGAGCGCCGCCTGGCGTACGTCGCCGTCACCCGCGCCCACTACCTGCTGATCGCCTCCGGCTACCGCTGGGGCACCGCGTCCAGGCCGCTGGAGCCGTCGGACTTCCTGCTGGAGATCCGCGACACCTGCGGCAGGGTGGCCTTCTGGGCCCCGGAGATGGAGGAGGGCGCCACCAACCCGCTCCTCGCCGAGCCGGCCGAGGCCCGGTGGCCGATCGAGCCGGACGATGCCCGCTACGCCGCCGTTCTCGACGGCGCCACCATGGTGGAGGCCGCCCTCGCGGCCCTCGCCGGGAGGGCCGCTCCCGTCTCCTTCGAGGACGTCCCCTTCCCCGAGGGTCCCCGGGACTACGAGGATGTCCCTCTCCCCGAGGCTCCCCGGGACGAGGAGGTGCCCTTCCCCGAAGATCCGTGGGACGAGGAAGCGTTCTTCCCCGAAGACCTGTCGGATGGGGAGGATGACCACGGTGACACCGTTCCCGAGGACCAGGGGGGTGGTGATGTGCCCCTTCCCGGCGATCCGCAGGAGGGGAACGTGCCCTCTCCGGGAGCCCCGGGAAACGGGGATGTGTCCTTTCCCGGGGAGGCGGATGTGCCTTTTCCCGGAGCGACGGACATCTGGCAGGGCGACCGCGCCGATTCCGAGGTCGAGGCCGGAGCCGGGGCCGAGGCAGGGGAACGGCGGCCGGTGCCGGCGGCCGAGCTGCGGGGGTGGGACAGGGAGCGGGCGAAGGCCTGGGAGCGTGACATCGAGCTCCTGCTCAGGGAGCGGGAGATGAACCGGCGGCGCGGTGGCGGCAGGGTGGAGCTGCCCGCCCACCTGACCGTCTCCTCCCTGGTCACGCTGGCCTCCGACCCCAAGGCGCTGGCCAGGCAGATCCGCCGCCCGGTGCCCAAGAAGCCCGCGCCGCTGGCCCGCCGGGGCACCTCCTTCCACCGCTGGCTGGAGGGGCGCTGGGGCCAGCAGCGGCTGATGGACGAGTTCGAGCTGCCCGGCGCGTCCGACGACTTCGAGGAGACCGACGCCCACCTCGACCAGCTGCGCGACCGCTTCGAGGAGAGCGAGTGGGCGGGCAGGGAGCCGCTCGACGTCGAGGTCCCCTTCGAAACCGTGATCGCCGACCGGGTGGTCCGCGGCCGGATGGACGCCGTCTTCCAGATCTCCGAAGGGCGCTACGAGGTCGTCGACTGGAAGACCGGCCGGCGTCCCCGGGGCAAGAAGGCCGAGGCCGCCGCCTCCGTCCAGCTCGCCGCCTACCGGCTGGCCTGGTCCCACCTGGCCGCCGTCCCGCTGGAGCAGGTGGGAGCGGCCTTCCACTACGTCCTGCTGGGCGAGACGGTCCGCCCCGTCGACCTCCTCGACGAGCACGGCCTGGTCGCCCTCGTCGAGTCGGTCCCAAGCCTCGGCTGACCCCGGTCTACCGGGCCGGGGTGTCCGGGGGCAGCAGACGGTCCACCGCATCGTTGATCAGGTCGTGGATTCGCGACTCGGGGAAGATGTCGGGCAGGGTGAGCCGCTCGACGATCAGCCAGTTCAGGGCCAGATAGAGGAGCACGACCACGGTGGTGTCGCCGGGCAGCCCCGTCTTCAGGTGGCGTTCGATGTTGGCGTCGAGGTCGGCCCGGATGGTGCGGGTGAGCACGGCGCGCAGCTCGGGGCGGCGGGTGGCCTCCAGCCGCAGCTCCAGCAGGGCCAGGTAGCCCGAGCGGAACTCGGTGATCCGGTCCACCACGTCGCGCATCAGCTTCGCCAGCCGTTCGCGGTCACGCGGCCCGGTCAGGCTGTCGGCCATGGCGCTCGCACCGGGGTGCAGTCGCTCATAGATGCGCCCGCCGGCCTGGGTGAGCAGGTCGTCGCGGTTGGCGAAGTAGTTGGACGCGGTGCCGTTGGGGACCGCCGCCCAGGCGTCGACGGCGCGGAAGGTCAGGCCGCGCGCCCCCTCAGCCGCCAAAACCTCGATGGCCGCGTCGACGAGCGCCGCCCGCCGTTCCGGATTCTGCCTCATCGGACCTCCCGCTTGACACCACTCTAAGTGTAGTACTACGTTCAAACCACTTCACTTAGAGTACTACGAACAGAGTGTTGTGGCCGGAGGCTCGCGCCACGAGACGAGGAGAATCGGATGCGAAAGCTCACCTACTACGTAGGTGCCACCATTGACGGCTTCATCGCCGACCCGGACGGCGGATACGACTTCTTTCCCGGGGTGGACGCCATGATGGAGTTCCTCGTCGCCGACTGGCCGGAGACCATTCCCACCGCCTTCCGCGCCCAGGCGGGTCTTGAGAACGTCGCGAACAAGCGGTTCGACACCGTCCTGATGGGGCGTGGCACCTACCAACCGGCATTGGACGCCGGCATCGTCAGCCCGTACGCCCACCTGCGCCAGTACGTCGTCTCGCGCACCATCCCCGAGATCGCCGACCCCGGGGTCGAGCTGGTCTCCGGCGACCCGACCGAGCTGGTACGGCGGCTCAAGCGTGAGGACGGCCTCGGAATCTGGCTGTGCGGTGGCGGGACGCTCGCGGGCGCCCTGTTCCCCGAGATCGACGAGCTGGTCATCAAGTGCTACCCGGTGGTCATCGGCTCGGGCATCCCGCTCTTCGCCATGAAGTCCGAGCCGAATCTCTTCGATCTGGTCGACACCCGCACCTTCGGAAACGGGGCCGTGGTCCTCACCTACACCAGGAAATGACCCGCGCGTTTTCGGCGCGATCGTCCGTCGCGAGGGGTTGTCCGGCTGAGGGCGAGGAGTTACCGTCTGACTTGTTGACCAGATTTCATAATTGGTCACGAGGTCAGAGGGAAAGGTTTCAGGGTGACGGAACGAGCAGGGCAGACCGTCGGCCGCGCCGACCGCATTCTTGACGCGGCGGCCGAGCTGCTCGTGCGCCTCGGCTACCGGAAGGTGACGATCGACGACATCGCCCGGCTGGCCGGCATCGGCAAGGGCACCGTCTACCTGCACTGGCGCACCAAGCAGCAGTTGTTCGAGGCCGTGCTGCTGCGCGAGTCCATCTGCTATGTCGAGGAACTCCTCGACGAGCTGCGCCGCGATCCGGCGATGCTGCTGCCGCACCGCTTCATCCCCGCGTCGTTCCTCATCGTCGACCGCCGGCCGGTGCTGCGGGCGCTGTCCGAGGGATACCTGCGGCAGGCGCAGAGCAGGCCGGCCGACGCCTTCCTGCACAGCCAGGAACTGCTCGCCGCCGAGCGGTTCTACGACCTGATGACCCGGCACGGCCTGCTCCGCGACGACGTGCCGAACCTGGCGTACACGCTGAGCGCGACGATGACCGGGTTCCACGTCTACGAGAACCTGGATCCGATGGCCACCGCGCTGGACATACGGGCCAAGGTCGACTCGATCGCCCACGTGGTCAGGCACGCCTTCGAACCGGCCGAGCCACCGACGCCCGAGGAACTGGCCAAGGCGGTCTCGGAGGTGATCGCCGTCTTCGAGGACCTGATCCCGCCCTACCGCACCTGGATCTACGCGCACGAGAGAACGCACGAGCCCGGCTGATCCCGGACCCGTCCCGATGAGAAAGGCACGCCATGACCACCATCGCCGACACATGGGGCCTGCACGAGGGGCACTTCTGGCTACGCGGAAGGCGGCCGGACCAGCCGGTGAGCTTCGACGCCGCCACCGGGATGTGGAACGTCTACGGCTACCCCGAGGCACTGCGGATTCTCGGCGATCCGAAGACGTTCTCCTCCGATACCAGCCGCGTGGTGCCCGAGGTCGCCAAGCCCGCCGAGCGCAGCCTGACGCAGCTGGACCCGCCCATGCACAGCAAGCTTCGCAAACTCGTCAGCCACGCCTTCACCCCGAAGGTCGTCGCCGACCTCGAACCGCGCATCGCCGCGCTGACCAACGAGCTGCTCGACGCGGTGGCCGAGACGGACCGGCTGGAGCTGGTGGCCGACCTCGCCTACCCGCTGCCGGTCATCGTCATCGCGGAGCTGCTCGGGGTGCCCAGCTCCGACCGCTACCTGTTCAAGCAGTGGGTGGACAGGATGTTCGAGGGGTCCCAGCGGTTCTCGCTCGTCAACCGGAGCGAGGAGCAGGAGCGCAACCTGGAGTTCGTCATGGAGCAGGCCAAACACCTGGCCGACTACCTTGGCGAACACGCCGCGGAGCGCAGGGTTCGGCCACGCGCGGATCTGCTCACCCAGCTCGTCGAGGCGGAGGTGGACGGTGAGCGGCTCAGTCAGGCCGAGGTGGTGAACTTCGCCAACGTTCTGCTGATAGCCGGGCACATCACCACCACCATGTTGCTGGGTAACACCGTGCTCTGCCTGGACGCCCAGCCCGAGCAGTTCGCCCGCGCCCGCGCGGACCGGTCGACGGTTCCCGCCGTGATCGAGGAGTCCCTGCGCTTCTTCAGCCCGTTCGCGGCCCTGGGCCGGGTCACCAACGTCGACGTCGAGCTCGGTGGACAGCACGTGCCCGCCGACCAGCTGCTCATGGTGTGGATCGCGGCGGCCAACCGCGACCCCCGGCAGTTCGCCGACCCCGACGTCTTCGACCCGACCCGTGACCCCAACCCCCACCTCGGTCTCGGCAGGGGAATCCACTTCTGCCTCGGCGCGCCGCTGGCCCGCCTGGAGGGCAGGGTCGCGCTCGACATCCTGCTCGACCGCTTCCCCCACCTGCGCACCGACCCGGACGAGCCACCGCAGTTCATCCCCAGCCCCAACATGACCGGCGTACGGAAACTGTCCCTGCTCACCTCCGCCGGCTGAGCGGGCTGCTCCGCCAGGAGGAAAGGGGCGTGGAGGCAAACGCCTCCACGCCCCTTTCCTGGTGTTCGTCGCCCCTAGCAGTGTCGGGCGCGGGCCTTCTTGTACCCCAACTCGAATCCGCGCTTGTACTCTGCGGAACCGCTAGGGGTACTGCTGCCCACGCCGCTCGTGCAGGAGGCCTTGCCGGCCTTGTACCCGGCCGCGTACCCCTTCTTGCAGTTCTTGTCTTTCTGGCATTGCTTGGTCAGGGACGGTTTCGCCGTCGCGGTGTGCGAGGGGCTGGGCGCTGCCGCCTCCGGGGCGGTCGGGGCCGCACCTGCCATGCCCGCCAGGCCGCCGATCAGCGCGATACCCGTCGCGCCGACTGCGATCGTCTGAAGGATTCGGTTGGACATGGTGCTCATCTCCCTTGCCGATCAAGCGGTGCCGTCGTGCCGGCCGAGGCCGGACCACGGGACCGCGACATTCTCAGCGGGAGAGTGATACCCGACATTCACTGACAAAAGCACACAAAACGGACTATTCATTTCAAACCTGTAATCATCGCAAAAAAATATTCGGCAGGAATCTGGGATTCATTGTTGAACGGATGAACTCCCGGGGGCAGGCAAGTCTTTTAGGCCCCACTCGACGAGCGGCACGCCCGGTTTGAGGGGGAAGCGGCGGGGCAACCCGCCACTCTCCCTCAGGTGCCTGAACGGGCCGCCCCAGGCTTGACGGTGCTCCGGCAGCCAAGATCCTTTATGTGATGAAAATAGGGATGCACGGAGAGGAAGGCCGCTCTACTCTCGGTTCCGCTGACATTCTTGAACGGTTGGACGGAACGGGAGGAACCCATGGAGAACGTGGCAGAGGCCCGTGCCGACGAGCGTGCCAGGATCGTCGCGGACCTGCGCCGTGCGGCCGAGGGCTACCGCTCCTACGCTGTCTTCATCGAGGAGATCACGGACCCGTCGACGCCGTGCGATCTGAGCGACAGTCTGCCGGTCGTGCAGGCGGAGGCCGAGATGCTGGAGAACGCCGCGAAGGTCGCCGAAGGCGATCGCCGGGCGCTGGCGAGGCTCATCCCGCCCGTCCTGCAGACGGACGAGGACGTCGCCGCGCTCGCTTCCTCTCCCGAGGACGCCGAGGTGCACAGGCGAATCCGCGACCATGCCGTCCAGACGCAGGAATGATCTTTCGTGACCGATGAAGCATCCGGGCAGGAAGCTCGTGCTCTCGCCCGGCACATCACGCGGGTCAGGAGGGTGTGACCGTCAGGGCTTGCGGCCTACTCCGACGTAGCCGATCGAGGTGTTCCGCTCGCCGAACAGGGGCGGATCGACAGGGCGCCAGTCCTTGGGGAACACCAGGCCGGGTTCGACCAGCTCGTAGCCGTCGAAGAAGCGGGAGATCTCCGCGTGCGTGCGCAGGCTCAGCGCCTCGGTGGCCCGGTTGTAGATCTCCAGAGCCTCCGGCGTGGTGTCGGGCTTGGCGTCGATCGCGTGACTGAGAACGAGGTGGCTGCCTGGCGCGCTCGCCTCGTAGAGCCGCTGGATGATCTGGTAGGCGCCCGCGCCGTCGGGGTTCTCGTCCGGGATGAAGTGCAGAATGGCCAGCAGCAGGAACGCCACGGGCCGGTCGAAGTCGACGTGCTCGCGCAGCTCGGCCAGCAGCGTCTCCGGGGCGCGCGCGTCGGCCTGCACGATGGTGACGTTGTCGCCGTTCGCCAGGAGCGCCCGGCTGTGCGCGCACACGATGGGGTCGTAGTCCACGTAGACCACGTGGGTGTCGGGCGCGACCGCGTGCGCGATCTCGTGGGTGTTGCCCCGCGTGGGCAGCCCGGAGCCCAGATCCACGATCTGCCGGATGCCCGACTCGACCAGATGGCGTACGGCACGTGCGAGGAACGCCCGGTTCTCCCTCGCGGAGTCGCGGGTCTCGGGGAAGAGCTTCAGAATCTGCTCGGCTGCGGCCCGGTCGGCGGCGAAATTGTCCTTGCCGTCCAGGTAGTAGTCGTACATCCGGGCGACATTGGGCACGTTCGGGTCGACCCCGGCCGGCGTAGCCTGATCATCCACGCTTGCTCCCGATTGTTCGGCATCCGTCTGGAATTGATCTTAGAGAGTCTGCCGAACGTTAGCAGCAGGATGAGGTCATCGATGTGGGGCTTCGGCGGCGGACGTCGCAGGGGCCGGCGAACAGCCCAAACGGCCTGCCCTCCCGGTCGGGTCTAATCCCTCCGGTGATGTGTCGATCATCCTCGCGAGTGACGTCACGGCCCTGCCTCTGTTGTCACGATCTGGTCTGTGGCAACGGAGGCAGCTCTACGGGCGGGTTGGTGGCGGGTCGTCGGGAGGGGGGTGCTGTTCCTCGCGGCGATAGCCGCCTCCTGGTGGCTCGTCGGTATCATCTTCGCCCTCGGCTCAGGATGGTCGTTCCTGGGCGGGTTTCTCGGCCTCGCCCTGGTCGGCTGTGCCCTGGTGGTGCTGGTCGGGATCTCCGAGGACGTCCCCTGGGCGGCCTGGGGGACATTTCCATTCCTCGCCGTACTGCTGTTGACCGGCATGTTCCTACCGGGCGACTACTACCTGAGCACCTTCGGTGAACCGGTGACCACGACCGTGGCGGAGCGGACATGGGTCGAGGGCCGGAGGTCGAACAGGGACCATTACCGGTATGTCCTGCGGGGTCCGGATGGTCGACTCCTTGAAGAGGTAATCAGGAAAAACAAGTACGAGCCGCCACTGGAGATCGGGGCGCCGGTCGAGATGCTGGTGGATCCCCGGGGCGTGTTCGAGGCCAGAGAGCCGTCGGAGCTGGGATCGTTCACCGTTCTCTGGGTCTCGGCGGCCGGGGTGGTGCTGATGGCGATCGTGCTCAGCGTGATGGGTGAGCTGAGGCGCCGGACCATGCTCCCCAAGGGTTCAGGCGCTTCGAAAGCCGATGACTCCGAAAGGCCCCCGACAAAGCGCGGTTCCGGGAACCCCGCCGAGTCCGACAGACCCAAAAGCGCACCCCCGACGCGCCGTCCGCCCGGCCATCCGGCCCCGACGGACGCGTGTGCGATACGGACTGGGTGCTCAACGTCGTCACGGCGTGGCCAGGGGGATGATCCTGCGGTATTTGCCGCCGGGTGACTGCTGTGGTGGCTCCTCGGCGCGTTCGATCGTGACCTCACCGACCTTGTGCTCGGTGAGCAGGTGGGTGACCTTGTCGCGCACGGTCTGCCACACGCGGTCGGCGTCGGCACCATCTGCGGTCCGTAGGCGTACGCGCAGGACGGCGGGCGCGGTCTGGACGAGCTGGAACTGCTCGATGCCGGGAACGTCCAGTACGGCGCCGAAGGCCATGGGCGAGATACCGACGTGCTCGCCGCGATCGGTGGGGAAGGTGAGCAGGTCAGCGACGCGGCCCTGCACCCGGATGGCGGGGAGCGGGTTGCCGCACGGGCAGGGGTCGGGGCGGAGCAGGACGCTGTCGCCGAGGTCGTAGCGCAGGATCGGCTGGACCCGGTTGGCGAGGTTGCTGATCAGGACGGTGTGCGAGTGCTGACCTGGCGGGACAGGCCGGAAGTCGGCGTCGACCGGCTCCAGGACAGCCCAGTCGCTGTTGACGTGGTACCAGCCGTGCGCGCAGCCGAAGCTGAGGAAGCCGCACTCGGTGGAGGCGTAGGCGGCGCGGACCTTGGCCTGGAACGCGGTGGCGATCCGCTCCCGGGCGTCCGGGGTCAACGTCTCACCGCCGGGGACGACGACCGCCGGGCGGATGCGCAGACGGCCCGCTTCCTGCTCCCCGGCCAGCAGCGTGAGCATGCCCACGAAGCCGGCAAGACTGGCGGGATCGTACCGGTTGAGCTCGTCGACCAACTCCGCCATCGGCTGTTTGATCGAGAAGACCCGCATCATCCGGCCGAGCCACGGTCTGTCCAGGCGGAACCGGGCCGGCGTCGCGACAGTGGAGAAATGGCCGCCGGGTGCGGTGACTATGGCGGTACGGCCGGCGCGGGCGAGGGTCCGGATGACATCGCGGGCCGCCAGCCCGCCGCTGGCGCGCAACCCGACGGCGGTGCTCACCGCCAGGCTCCGCTCGTCCAGCACGAAAAGGCCGCGCAGACCGCTGGTGCCGGAGGTGGTGACCACCAGGTACCCGCTCTGGAACCGCTCCCCTACAAGGCTCGGGTCGGCCACGAACGCCTCGACCCGCTCGAGCGTCACCTGGCGGTCGGTGACCCAGTCGTCGAAGCGGGCCATCAGCATCTTCTTGTCGGTGACCGGAAGCAGTGCCGGGTCGTCGACCTGCTCTGGCAGGTCCCGATACAGCTCGCGGTAGTACGGCGAGTGAGCGCGGGCGTAGGCCACCATCTCGGCCAAACGAGCGCGCTGCCGCTGCGCGATCGCCGCGGGGCCTTCCCGCATGGCGCGTCGTGCGTCGCGGACGAGCTGTCGGACGCTTTCTTTTTCTTCCATGAAGGGCTGGTCCCTTCTCCTCATTGGTGAGCGGAATGTTGCCTTCCTCGGGCGCTGGGCAGACCATCGGGCCCGGCGACAAGTGCATTCCCTGGCCTGGGAGCGCGGGCGTTGATGGTGTTGAGCGCCCTCGTCATGGGCTTTCCGTGGGCGGCCGCACCGAAAGCAGGCCATGCATGGCGATGTCGAGGCCACGCCGGGTGGCCTCCCACAGTTCCTCCTGCGACCGGCCAAGCTGGACGCTCGCCAGGCCCGCCTGCTGGATGGCGCCTATCAAGGATCCGGTCATCGCCGCCGCGGTGATCGGATCCAGATCGTCGGGGAACGCCTTCAGCAGTTCGCCGGCGATACGCCGCTGCAGCTCCAGCAGCAGGTACAGCCCCTTCGCCTGAAGCGCCGGCGTGGTTAGGGCCAGCCGGGCCGCCGCCGACAGCTCCTCGGGCTCCCGCCGGGGAACCTTGGGCCAGCGGTGGGCTCTGTACTCCTGGATCATCCTCGCCAACACCTCGCCCGGGCTCTCGTCCGGCCGACGTTCCGCGATCGCCCGGAACAGCACATCGAAGTCCCGCTCCGTGTCGACCCACAGCACCTCGTCCTTGCCGCGAAAGTAGTTGGAGAACGTCTTGGGATCGACGTCCGCCGCCGCGGCGATCTGCGCCACCGTGGTCTGCTCATACCCCTGCTCCTCGAACAGCCGGATAGCCGCCATGACGATCCGCTGTCGGGTCAGCCGCTTCTTCCGTTCGCGTCGCGACTCCTGCATGCCCCAAATATACGTCTACTAGAATTTTCCCGACAAGCGGAATAATTCATGAACTGTCACAAGGGCGCCAGGGGTATCGGTGAAGGAAGCGGTTCGGGAGATGCGCCGATCATCGTCACAGTGGATGAGTCATCGGTCACGGCTGAGCGGTGTGCGCGCAGCTAAGTGGTCTGCGCTGGAAGCCTCTCGGAGGTTTGACGGTCGGTGTGTCAGTGGCCATGTAAAAAGTGGGCCAGACCCACACGCACCTGGCCATTGACAATCGTGCTCAGCGTGATGGGTGAGCTGCGACGCCGGACCATGCTCCCCAAGGGGACAGGTGCTTCGAAAGCCGATGACGCCGATGACTCGGAGAGGCCCCCGACAAAGCGCGGTTCCGGGAACCCCGCCGGGCACGGCAGCCCCAAACGAGCGAACGGCTCCAAAAGATCCAAGAAGCGAAGAGGCTAGGGCTCCCATTGCGGCGGCATGGTCCTCGTTTCCCGGCGCCACGCCCACTGGCTGGGGAAACTCATGCACCACCTCCGTGGACACAACCCGTCTCAACGGCTGGTAACGCGTAATGGCGATGAGTTCGCCAGAGGCGCCGAAGCTCGAAACCCGGCTCTGTTGTCGACGTGGCCGGCGGCGTGCGGCATCGTGACCAGGCCGTCGACGAACGCGGTGATCTTGTGGTGGGAAGCGGTAGTTTTCATGTGAAAAGTGCCTCGTGGACTGGTGTGGACAGGGCCTTCGACAGGCCCTGTCCTCCCAGGTCGTAGGAACTTTTCCGGGGTAGACGATCAAGCCCGGCGAAATTCACCGCGAAAGCCCGAAGCCGATGGAGGCATCTCATGACCGCCGGGTCCGAGAACAAGCAGAACAAGTCCCCCCGCAAGGGTGGCGTGCGCGAGAGCCTGTTCCTGTTGGTTTGCGGCGTCGTGGTGGCGGTGCTGCTGCAGCTTTTCGTCTTCCGGCTGTTCTGGATCCCGTCGGAGTCCATGGAGAACACCCTGCGCGAGGGCGACGGCGTGGTCGTCAACAAGCTGCACGGTGCGACCGAGCGTGGTGACCTGGTGGTCTTCAAGGGCTGGAACGGCGAGGACACCATCAAGCGGGTCATCGCGATCGGCCGCGACACCGTCAAGTGCTGTGACGCCAAGAAGAGGATCACCGTGAACGGGGTCCCGCTCGACGAGAAGGACTACCTCCACCCCGACGACTTCCCCTCGGGGGAGGAGTTCGAGAAGGTCGTTCCCGAGGGCCGCCTGTGGGTCATGGGCGACCACCGCTCTGCCTCCCAGGACTCCCGCAGCCACGAGGAGCAGGAAGGCGAGGGGACGATCGCGGAGGCCGACGTGATCGGCCGTGCCATGGCGATCTTCTGGCCCTTCTCCCGGGTGGCCGTCCTCTCGACGCCGGACACGTTCACCCAGGCGTTCACCGAGGACAGGTAACCGCATCTTTTCCGCTTGACTCGTCCCAGCAGGCTGTCGCCGGCGCCCTGGCGGTGAGGCCGGAGCGGATGATGCAGTTCTTTCCGGAGGTGAACGGCAGGGATGGAGCCAACATTTGACGATCTGCTCGTCTCGGCGCGGAGGTCGGCCGTACACCTGGAAATGCGCGATGGCTACATGCGCAGCGATCCGGCGTTCATCGCCTGGAAAAGGGGAGAGGAGATCGTCCCGGCCACCCGATGGCCGGCATGGTTCGCACCCGTCGGTACCGCTCGTGCTCGGGGCGTCCAGATCCAGAGGGCACGCATCGTGTCCGAACCGATCACCGACTATGTCCGCTTCGAGTACGACATCACGGAGGGGTTGAACCTCGCGGCGGGTGAGGACGTGCGGTGGCTACCCCGATGCCGGGCCTCGGACCTGGCCTTGCCCGGCAACGACTTCTGGGTCTTCGACGACACCACGGTCATGTGGAATCACTTCACCGGAGACGGTGAATCGGCAGGAAAGGAAACAAGTGACGATCCGGCGGCGGTGAAACTGTGCACGTCGGCGTTTCTGGCCGTCTGGGAGAGGGCGCTTCCGCATGCGGAATACCGGGCCGTCTGACCGTAGCCTGGCAAAGAAATCAAGATCGGATCACGGTGAGCGTGCTCAAATCAGTAATCATCCTCCGGAAAGTGGTAGCCATGACTGCGGCGCTGGCATCCTTTACGGGTGCTGTGATGATCGTTTCTATGATGGTGAATGTCAGAACATGGGCGCCTCGGCTGATGGTGGCGGCCAGCATTCTTTCCCTGTGTTTTATCCCGCTCATGATCATAGAGAAGAGTCGCATGGCGTCCGAGAAGGATCGGTCTCCGGAGAGGGGTGAAAATCCTGAGCCGGCGCGTCGCCAAGAACGCCGGACTGACCCAGTGGGAGCTCCGCGAACAAACCATGATCTTCTTTGCCGAGTTCGCTCACTCCGACGTCTGTGATCCTCAACCCCCACCTTGGCCCCGGCTCCGGCCGGGACATTCACTTCGGTTCCGCCATCGCCGCATATCTGTGTCGGTATCCTGGCAGGCGGCCTTCTCTCACGCGTTCGCCGACGCCAGGCCGCTCTTCTCCAGAAGTCTCATCCAACTGTCCCGGTGCTGGCCTCGCCGCTTACGGCGGTTGACGGCATGCCCCCCGATGACGGACGCGATGAGCTGGGGATAGCCCTCGCCGAGGACGTGGAAGTCGAAGAACGTGACGATGTCGGGTGACAACTCCGTGGTCTCGACCGTCTCGACGTCGACGTGCTTGTAGGCGAAGGCGTAGTCGTCCCCGTCGCAGAAGTAGACGTCCCCGTCCTGGAGGTCGAGGTAAATGCCGTTGCCGCACTCGATGTCCTCGGGAGCGCCGTAACGCTCACAGCCGATGCTGAGCGGATTGCCCAGCGGACAGTACGGATTGATATGGCGGTCAGCCCAGGCTTGACGGCTCGCTGTCTCGGGGGGCCGCTGGAAGCGAAAGTAGTCTCCGCCCAACCGGTGGAACAGGCCGAACACCTCCGCCACCCCCGGGGGAAGCCCGGGGATGGGTTCTGACTCCCTCGGCTCCTCGATGATCACGCCGAAACTGTGCTCGGCCTCCACCCGCTTGAGCAGATCCAGCTTCGCCCTGATCCCGGCCGGCTTCCCGCTGCTCTCCTCGTCCATGTAAAAGGTCCTCTGCCGTCATCGAAGATCGTGTGCGGTGGCATCCTCCCACCCTCCACCACCCGAGACCGGACCAGAACGGAACGAACTCAACGCGTGCGGTCACGTGGAACGCCCACTGAAGGCCGGTGATCAGGCCCACAAGGACGCGGCCGATTACCCCTGGTCGAACTCACCATTCCTCACACCACCGATGAACCCGTGCCATTCATCAAAGGTGAAGCTCAGCATGGGGCCGTTGGGATCTTTGCTGTCTCGTACGGCTCGGCCGCCGCTGGGCAGGTTGGCTACCTCGACGCAGTTGTCGTTGTTGGTCCCGCTGAGGGTGCTCTTGCGCCATTTCAGATGGTGGAGGTTGGGGGTTTCCACCTGGCGGCTCCTTGGTGGGGTGTTTTGGTTAGTCGAGTTTGTTGTTTTTGATGCTGGTGATGAAAGTTCTCCATGCGCCGGGGGTGAAGTTCAGTGTGGGGCCGTTGGGGTTTTTGCTGTCTCGTACGGCTCGGCTGCCGCCGGGTAGGTTGGCTACCTCGATGCAGTCGTCGGTGTTGGCTCCGCTTAGTGTGCTCTTGTACCAGCTGAGGCTCTGGGCGCTTTGGTCCACTGTGCTTCACCTATCCCGTGAGTTGCTCTACGAGTTTCGCAAGGTACCGAACCGACTCTTCTGGCGATAGAGCCAATGTCATCACATGATTGTAGATAAGGCTATATCGCTGGTAGTCCACCTGCTGCTCAAGCCAGAGGTTTTCCGTTACGGTCACGGTGTAGATGAGGCTCGGGTCGTTGGGGAAGTCCAGAATGACGAACGCCCCGTCCAGGGCGGGGTGGGCGCCGGCGGAGTCGGGAACCACCTGGATGGTGACGTTCGGCCTGGCGGCCATCGCGATGAGATGGCTGATCTGCTCACGCATCACCTCGGCTCCACCGATCAACTTTCGCAACGCGGCCTCGTCGATCAATGCCAGCAGGGTTGGCGGATTCTCACTGGTGAGGATCTCCTGGCGCGCGAGCCTTGCCTGCACATGGCGTTCAATGAGGTTCTCGTCCAGAACCCGGCCAGCTCGCCATACCGCTTTCGCGTATGCCTCTGTCTGGAGTAACCCCGGGACGAGGACAATCTGCCAAGTTCGGATGATGCTGGCGCCTGCCTCGAAGTCGGGCAGGCTGGTCCGGAAGACGTCCTGGTACTTCTCCCACCAGCCGCGCTGGCGTGACTCCCTGGCGAGGGTGATCATCGCCTCGCGCTGGTCTTCGTCGGTGACACCGTAGAAGTCGAGCATCAGGCGGATGTCATGGACGCTGGGAAGCTTCCACTCGTTGCGCTCCATCCTCGATATCTTCGACGGCTCCCACTCCAGTCTTCTGGCGGCCTCGGTCACCGAGAGGCCGGCTTCCTGGCGGAGTTGGCGGAATGCCTGAGAAAGCCTCCGTCGCTTGACCGTAGGGCTGTTCACCATGCTGAGACCTCCCTTGGGAATTGTCCGATATGACCTCCGGTCAAAATGGACAATTTATCGCACAATCACTTGTGCGTTGCGATTTATACTTTGCTCTGCCAGCATGCTAGTGGGCTTGAGGCGAGAAAGTGGGCGCATTGCGACAGTGGTAAGCGCTCGCCCTCGGGGCCTGGGTAAGCGTGTCCGAGTTGATGATATATCGGCGATTAGCATATTTAATGCTACTTGCAGGTCGACAATTCGGACATAAGTTGCATTTCAGCCTTGAATCGACAGAAGGAATATCTGCTCTGATCGATGTGGAATAAGAGGGATGGCGACGTTAGTGATCCTGGTCTACCTATCCGGCCCAAGCGGTTGCGATGGTCGCATCCCGTCTTGTCTCCACTGAACCGATGCCAATAGGCGAGGCCGCCACGGTGCAGCAACACCGTGACGGCCTCTTGAACCGGACTCTGGAGGTCCAATCCCATGCTCGATTTTACAAGAGCGATCCGGGTCATCCGAATGCGCTTCAGTGGTGACCGGCCGCCCGCCCCGTTGGGGTGTCGGTGGTGTGGGCATTCGCCCTACGCGCACGATGACCGATGCCTGCCCCATCGGCAGGCGCACGCCTACGAGCGGCCGACGCCCGCGCAGTTCCGGGCGCGGCTGGCGGAGTGGTGGCGGCTGGGGTTCGCGGGGCGCCTGTCAGCCTCGGCGGAGGTACGCCCGCCGGGGGAGACACGGTCGTTTTCCGGTCACGGACGTCACGCCCGGCCTGTGGAGCCGGTGGTCGCCGGGTCGCTCGCGTCGTACGGGCGAGGTCGACCACCGGACGATCTCACTTTGAGCGGGCGGAGGTCGTACCCGGGCATGCTGCGGCAAGGGAAGGCGGCGTGAGCGGGCGGCATCGGCGGGGAGAGCCCGTCGATCAGCGGGGCCCACGGCAGTGGGACCGCGAGCAGCGGGAGGTCGCGGCCCGGCTGGATCGGGCCGAGGCGGGCTGGCTGGTCATGTACGGGGTGGGCGGGCGCCGGTTCTACGCCATCGCCGCCGGGCAGGTTCCCGAGCCCCTGGTCGTCGAGGCGCGTACGGCCGAGGAGTTGTGCGCGCTGATGCGCGAGAGCGAGGCCACCGAACCGGCGACGGTGCCGTCACCCGAGCAGCCGCCCGGCGTGCGTATGGTGCCGGAACCCCAACGACAGCCGGGACTCCAACGACAGCCAGAACCCCAACGACAGCCAGAACCCCCAAGGCGGCCGGAATCTCACCGACAAACGGAATCCCACCGGTACTGGCAAGGAGATTCGATGATCGCAGGCACCCCCGACGGGCTCCGGACCGTCTGCTGGGACATTCCCCGTGACCCGGCGACCGTCGGTGAGGCCCGCCGGATGACGCGGGACACCCTCACCGGCTGGGGCCTGGCGCCGGAGTTCGCCGACGACGCGGTGCTGGTGGTCGGCGAGCTGGTGGCGAACGCCACGCTGTACGGCGAGGAGCCGATCCGGCTCTCGCTCTGGGGCATGCCCCAGGGAGTCTGCGTGCGGGTCACCGATCACGGCTCCGAGCGGCCCCGCAAGCTCAGCCTGGGTGAGGACGCCTCGCACGGCCGGGGGCTCGCGATCGTGGAGGCGCTGGCCGACCGGTGGGGCGTCGTTCCGGTGCCGGGCGGGATCGGCAAGACGGTCTGGGCCGCCTGGGGGATCTCCCACTCGGAGTCCGACGCGTCCCGCACCGTCGACTGCGCGGAGCTGGTTCCGTCCTCCGGAGTCCGTGAGGAGGCATCCATGGAAAAAGGATCCCGTGCCCGAGCAGGGGCGTTCCTGCGGTCCTCCTCCGTCATCGAGGCGGCGTTCATGGCATCCGCCCGGTTCCGTGCAGGCGACCTGCTCGCCTGATGTCCGGTATGGACCGCGATCCCGCGGCCGAGAAACCGGGACCGCCAGGGCGGCCTTCCCGATGCTCAGAGCAGGTGAGGAAGGCCGCACGGGGCCGCATCAGCCAGCCGGTGAGGGGAGGTGATGCGCCGGCTGCGGGATCACACCGGACGGTCAGCCCGTGACCAGTTTGCCGAGTTCGGGGAGTACCGCGTCGGCGACGGTGATCCTCTTCTCGATCAGCCCGTTGGCGTGGAAGAGGTCGGCGACGTGCTGCTGCTCGGCGACGAACTCCTCGCTGATCGGGTGCAGGCCCCACGGGCGGGTGCGCAGCGCGTGCTCCCAGGCGTCCAGGTCGCCGCCGTCGTCCTTGGCGAACAACTCCGCCGCCGCGCGGGGGTTCTGCCGGGTCCACTCGTCGGACTCCTGGAGCGCGGAGACGATCCTGGCCAGCTCCTCGGGCTGTTCGAGGGCGAAGTCGCGGCGGGTGAACCACAGGGAGCGGTGGCTGAACAGGCCGTCGGTGGCGACCAGTTCCCGGACGGATGCCCGCTGCTCGACCCCGGTGAGGTAGGGGTAGGAGCCTACCCACGCGTCGACCTCGCCGGACAGGAACAGCTCGGCGGCGTTGTCGTAGACGTCGACCGGGACGATGTCGCTCCAGCCGAGACCGACCCGCTCCAGGGCGAGCAGCAGCAGCGTGGTCTGCCACGAGCCGTGCCCGAGGGCGACCCTCTTGCCCTTCAGGTCTTCCAGGCTCCGGATCGGCGAGTCGTCGAGGACGACCAGGCGACCGTTCTCGATCCGGGGTTCGGAGATCGCGACGTAGACGACGTCGTGCCCCTTGGCCTGGGCGGTCACCGGGGGTGTGGCGCCGGTGCCGATGAAGTCGTAGCCGCCGTCGAACAGGTGGTCGCTGTGCACCGACGGCAGCGCCCTGGTGGGGTCGACCCGCTCGCCGGTCGGCAGGGAGCGCAGGTTCACCCACTCCACGTCGGGGAGTCCCCGGTGGCGCAGCACCCAGAGCGAGTTGTTCTGGGGGAAATATCCGACTCGGGTGGTCATCAGGTACGTCCTTTCAGGAGGGGGAGCACGTGTGTGCCCACCCGGTGTGCCTCTTCCAGGTGCGGGACTCCGGCGAGGATGAGGGCGTCCACGCCGAGCCCGATCAGTTCGTCGAGCCGTTCGGCGACCTGGTGGTAGTCGCCGACCAGGCCGAAGGCGGGGCCGTCGCGCAACTCGCCGAACCCGCCCCAGATGTTGGGCGAGACCTCCAGGTCGCGGAGGTCCCCGCCGGCCGAGGCGAGGAAGGACCGGCTGCGCCGCACGCCGACCGAGTCGCCGGAGCCGGACTCCCCGCCGGAGTCGCGGTGCACCCTGGCCGCCCAGCCCCGGCGGAGCTCGTCCCACGCCTCCTCCTCGGTCTCGCGGGCGAGCACGTCCACCCGGACCGCGAACTTCGGCGGGGTGTCGCTGTGCGCACGGACCAGGTCGAACTTCTCCGCCAGCGCGGGGTACGGCTCCAGCCAGGACAGGTAGTGGTCGGCGTGCCGCCCGGCGGCGGCGATCGCGGCGGGGGAGGAGCCGGAGAAGAAGATCTCCGGGAACGGCTGCCCGGCCAGTTCCTCGGGCAGGCCCGCGTTCTCCACCTGGTAGAAGCGGCCGTGGTGGGTGTGGGAGCCGTGCCACACGCCCTTGAGCACGTCGAGGAACTCCGAGGTGCGCGCGTAGCGGTCGTCGTGGTCGATCCGGTCGCCCCACCAGAGCTGCGCGGGTCCGCCGCCGCCGGAGATGACGTTGTAGACCACCCGCCCGCCGGTGGCCCGCTGCAGGGTGGCGGTCATCCGGGCCGCCTGCACCGGGTGCAGGAACCCTGGCTGGAAGGCGATCATGAACCGGTAGGAGCGGGTCTCACGGGCCAGGGTGGCCGCCGCGGCCCACGGGTCGTCGGTGTGCGGGAAGGACGGCAGCAGCCCGCCGACGAAGCCGGAGTCCTCGGCCGCCCTGGCCACCTCGGCCATGTAGTCGACGTGGCTGTAGCCGTCGGGGGCGCCGTCCCTGACTCCCGGCGCGAGGGCGCCCGGCAGGTCGGCGAAGCCGCCGCGGCTGCCGCCCCTGCGGCGCAGCGAGGGCTGGTCGCCCTCCATGTGGATGCGCCAGTAGATGTCAACCGGCATGGGTGCTCTCCTTCAGCAGCGGCAGCAGGTGCTCGCCCAGCCGGTAGGTCTCCTCGGGGCGCGGCCCGGCCTCAAGGAAGAACTCCGAGACGCCCCGGTCGGCGTACTCCCCGATCGCGGCGGCCACGGCGGCGTAGCAGCCGGTCAGCCCGGTGAAGCCGGTACGGCGGGCCGCCGCCAGCGCCTCGTCGTCGTCCTCGCGGGCCAGCACCGGCAGCCGCAGACCGTACGCCACGCCGGGCAGTCGCGCGGTCAGGGCCTCCAGGTCGTCCTGCGGTGAGAAGACGTGCACGTCGGCATGGCGGGCGGAGAGCTCAAGCGCCTCCGGCGAGGTGCCGCCGAGGTAGACGGTCGGGAAGACCCGTCCGGAGAGCGGGGCCGCGAAGCCGCCCCCGGCCACCTGGTAGAAGCGGCCCCGGTACTCGAAGTCCCCCTGCCAGACGCCCTTGGCGACGGTGAGGAACTCCTCGGCCCGCGCGTACCGGTCGGCTCCGGTGAGGAAGTCCCCCTGGGCCCTGGCCACCGCCGGGTCGAGGTCCACCGCGAGCCGCCAGCCGAGCCGGTCGGCGGAGAAGCGCTGCAGCGAGGCCGAGAGCTTGGCCAGGTAGACCGGGGTGGCGATGCCCGGGTGGAACTCCGCGATCACCCGCAGGTGGCGTGAGTCGCGCAGCACCCCGGCGGCCAGCACCAGCGACTCCTGCCCCTCGGGGTCGAAGGGCAGCAGCGCGCCGGACAGCCCCGCCAGCTCGGCGGCCCGGCCCGCCGGTCCCGCCGGATCCGAGCGGGCGGGCCGTACGTCGGTGACGAAGCCGGGCAGCACCGGCCGGGCGGCGCTCCGGGTGGGCAGCGTGACGTTGAACCTGGCCATCACGCCACCGCGCCGGGCGGAACGTCGCGCGTTCGCGTCACTGTGCGGGGTGGAACGCCGCGCGCCCATGGCACCGTGCCGAGTGGAACGTCGCGCGTCCGCGTCGCCGTGCGGGGTGGAACGTCGTGCGTCCGTGGCACCGTGCCCGGGGAAACGTCGTGTGCCCATGCCACTGTGCCGGGGCGCCGTGCTGTGTGGGAGCGTTCTCGCGGACTGGCCGGAATCGATGGGACAGCCATGTCAGATCTTTCCTAGAGGCTCGGTGGAGACGGGAAAAGGCAGCGCGGGGAGGGTGAACTCCTGTCCGGTCTCCTTCAGGAACTCGGGCGGCGGCGGGTAGCGCGGGGGAGTCGCGTCGGCGGGCAGCAGGCTGTGCCAGGGCTCCCGCGCGTCGAACTCGTTCCGGATCGCCGCCAGCGTCTCCGGCTGCTCGACCAGGGCGACCGCGGTGGCCGCCAGGTAGCGGGCGGCGGCCAGCAACCCCTGGTGGGCGATGTTCGTGCCGGTCGACGCGGTGGCCGCCCAGGAGTGGAGCGGTACGCCGAGCGGCACCACGGGCGCGACCAGGCTGAGGTGCGGGGCCTGCCAGCCGACCTCGGAGGTGTCGCTGGACGGGCCGCCGAGGTCGGTCTCCGGCGGCGGGGTGAGCGGTGCGATCCCGGTCGCGAGCCCGATCCGCGGCCTGTCGATCGCGGCCTGGAGGCGGAGGGCGAACTCGTGGTCTGAGTCGGTGAACCGAGCGGGACCCAGCTCGGACATGGTGTGATGCAGCAACTCGGCCCCGGCCCGGTTGCCGAGCCCCTGCCGGATCGCGGTCACCAGGCGGTGCTCCAGCCGGGTCCGGCCGGCCGTGGCGGCTGCCCCGGCGCACTCGACGACCTTGTCGTACAGGGTCCTGGCGCGTTCGTGGGTCGCCTCGCGGACGTAGACCCAGACCGTCTGCACGTCGGGTGTCACGTTCGGGGCGCCACCCCCGCTGAGGGTGTAGCTCACCCGGCCGGACGGCGAGACGTTCGCGGCGCGCAGGTGTTCGATCATGGTGGTCAGCAGCAGGGCTCCGTCCAGGCCGCTCCTGGTGCCCAGCGGGTCGGACCCGTGCCCGGCCGAGCCGAGGAAGGTGAAGGTCCCGGAGATCAGCGCGCTGGTGACGTTCCAGCCGGTCGCCGTGACGGGTGCCGGATGCCAGTCCAGGAAGGCGTCGAGCCCGTCGTAGGCGCCGTCGCGCACCGCGTACGCCTTGCCGACCAGCTGTTCCTCGCCGGTGGAGGCGAAGACCTTTACGGTCGCGCGGTCGCCGAGCGCGACGGCGGCGGCGATGGCCGCGCCCGCCGACGCCGCCGCCAGCGCGTTGTGCCCGCAGCCGTGCCCCGGACCGTACGCGGGGCCGTAGAGCGGGTCGCCCGCGTAGCCGATCGGGTCGTGGTACGGCACGCCCGCGTGCTGGGACAGGCCGGGCAGCGCGTCGTACTCCACGTTGAACCCGAGCACGGGGCCGCGCCCGCCGCGGGTGGCGACGAAGGCCGCGGGGAATCCGGCGGTGCCCCACTCGATCGCGAAGCCGTACGAGCGGAGCAGGGTCGCGGTGGCCGACGCCGAGCGCCACTCGCGGAGCGACGGTTCGGCGTACGACCAGATGGTGTCCGACAGGCCGGTCAGCACGGGCTCGTTCGCGTCGATCCAGTTCAGCGCGGTTTTCTCCGTGCTCACCGCGCCACTCCCACGTGTCCGGGCTCCTTGGCGGAGACCCCGAGGTCGGCGAGCAGGCGGCGGCGGAGCGCCACGAAGTCGCCGTCCACCCGGTCGCGGGGGCGGTCCAGCTCGACGGTCAGGTCGGTGACGAACGCGCCCTCGCGGAGCACGACGATCCGGTCGGCGAGCAGGATGGCCTCCTCGACGTCGTGGGTGACCAGCACCACGGCGGGGCGATGCCTGGCGCACAGTTCGGCGATCAGGTCCTGCATGTGCAGCCTGGTCAGCGCGTCGAGCGCGGCGAACGGCTCGTCGAGCAGCAGCAGCTCGGGCTCGCGGACCAGGGCGCGGGCCAGCGCGACCCGTTGCGCCTCGCCGCCGGACAGCGTCGCGGGCCAGGCGTCGGCGTGGCCGCTCAGGCCCACCTCGGCGAGTGCCGCCAGGCCCTTGGCGCGGGCGCCGCGGCCCTGCCCGAGGATCACGTTGGCCAGCGCGCGCTTGGAGGGGATCAGCCGAGGCTCCTGGAAGACGACGGTCCGCACCGGCGGGACCAGCACGGTCCCGCTCGTGGCGGCGTCCAGCCCGGCGAGGATCCGCAGCAGCGTCGTCTTGCCGGTGCCGCTGGCACCGAGCAGCGCGAGGAACTCACCGCGCCGTACCCGCAGGTCGATCCCGTCCAGTACGGCGCGGTCACCGAAGACCCTGCGCAGGTCCGTGGTCTGTACGGCCAGGCTCATCGGGCCGCCACCGCCTTCCGCCATGGCATGGTGAACCGCTCGGCCAGCCGGAGGATGACGTCGGCGGTCAGCCCGATCAGCGCGTAGAGGATGACGCAGAGGGCGAGGATGTCGGTGCGCAGGTAGTCGGTGGCCCTGGCCATCAGGTATCCCAGACCGGCGGTGACGTTGATCTCCTCGGCGGCGATCAGCGCGACCACGCTGAGCGTGGTCGACAGCCGCAGCCCGGCGAAGATCGAGGGCAGCGCGCCCGGCAGCACCACCTCCCTGGCGAGAGCGAGGCGGCCGAGCCCGAACGAGCGGGCGGCCTCCACGACCTTGCGGTCGACGTTGCGCACCCCGCTGGAGACGTTGATGTACATCGGGAAGGTGCAGGCCACGCTGATCAGCAGGATCTTGGAGGTCTCCTCGATCCCGAACCAGACCATGAACAGCGAGGTCAGCGCCAGGAACGGGATGGCACGCAGCGCCTGCATGGAGGAGTCGAGAAGCTCCTCGCCGAGCCTGCTCAGCCCGGACAGCACCCCGATGACCAGCCCGGTGGAGGCGCCGAGCAGCAGGCCGAGGCCCGCGCGGGTGAGCGAGACACCCAGCGCCTCCTGCATCTGCCCGTCGGCCCACAGCTCGCCGAAGGTTTTGACCACCTCCTGCGGACCGGCCAGCACGTCAGGGGTGATCACTCCGGACGCGGTTCCCGCGTACCAGAGCCCGACGAGCAGGACCGGGCCGAGGACGCGCAGGGCCAGGCTCGCCGCCGGATGGCGGCCGGTGTTCCTGGGCGGGTCCGGCGGGACGAGCCCCGCCGTTTCCTGTCCGGTCAGGACCGTCATGAGGCCGCGTCCGGCAGTGAGGTGACGTCGACGACGTACTGGGAGACGTCCAGCGGGGCGGTGAGGACCTTCTGGTCGAGGAAGAACTTGGCGACCTCCTGGTACTTGGCGATCTCGGCGGCGGTCACCGGCTGGGCGGGCTTGCCCTGCTTCTGGATCTGGACCACCAGGTCCTGCTGGGCGCCGGTCACGGCCTGCGGCCCGGCGGAGGTGAAGACGTTGAGGTAGGCCGCCGGGTCGGCGTTCTCCTTGGCGGTGCCCTCCTCGATGAACGCGTACAGCGCCTTCAGCACCTCGGGGTGCTTGTCGATCAGGGTGTTGGCGGCGACGTAGATGACGTAGTTGTCCGACTCGATCTCCGCCCCGCTGGCCAGGATGCGGGCGTCCAGGCTGGTCACGGCCGGGATGAGGAAGGTGGAGAAGGTCGACCAGGCGTCCACCTTGCCGGAGCCGAAGACCGGCGCCGTCTGCGGCGGGGCCAGGTAGACCCGCTTGACCTTCTCGACCGGCACGTTGAACGTCCGCAGCGCCTTGAGGAGCAGGTACTCGCTGGTGCCGCCGTGGCCGACCGCCACGGTGTGCCCGGCGAGGTCGGCCACGGACTTGATCGGGGAGTCCTTCTTGACCACGATCCCCTCGCCCGCGAGGTCCGGCGGGACGGTGGCGAAGATCTTGAAGCTGGGCTTGACGGCCAGCGCCGTGACGCCCGAGGTGATCGAGCCGACGGCGATGTCGAGCGACCCGGCGTTGATGGCCTGCGCCGCCGGAGCGAAGACGGAGAAGTCTCCGGCCCACTGGACCTTCGCGTTCACCTTGGCCAGGGCGGCGTCGAGGCTGCCGTCCTTCTTCGCCACCGCCAGGAAGCCGCTGTTGCCCGGATCGGAGATCCGCACCACCACCGGCTCGGCCTTGGCATCCGGCGCGGCGGCGGCCGAGGTGTCCGCCGAGGGAGTGGAGCCGCACGCGACCAGCAGGGCGAGGGGGAGCGCGGCGGCCAGGGCGAGTCTACGCATGGGATTCTCCGTGGGATCGGGCATTGGCGAGCGGGGTGTGGTCGGCCCAGGTGGCGACGTCCACCGCCGACTCCAGGAAGCCGTGGCCGCGCAGGAACCGCTCCTGCTCGGCGAGCAACTCCAGGCGCTCCGCGGACAGGTCGAGGTGGAGGGAGGCACCGGAGTGGTAGGCGCCGGCCACTCCCGCCGAGCCCGCGCCGGTCTCGGCGCCCAGGATCCTGGTGACGTCGGCCGGGTGGTCCGCCGCCCAGTCGGCCGCCCGCAGGAGCACCGCGAGGAACCGGGTGACCAGGTCGGGGCGCTCGTCGAGCAGCCGCTGGTGGACGGTGATGGGGCGCGGCGTCCCGTTGTTGATCCGCGCCCGCCGGTCGGGAACGGCGTCGAGGTCGACCGCCACCTCGGCGTTGTGGCGCAGGGCCGCCTCGACGGCGAGCGCGCCCTTGACATAGACCGCGTCGACCTCGCCGCGGGCCAGGGCGGCCAGTTCGGCCTCCCACTGTCCGCCGCCCGGGGGAGCCTCGACGTCCACCGGGTCCGCGTCGCCCAGGTCGAGTCCGGCCAGGGAGAGCGCGCCCCGGAAGCCCTGTAGCGCCATGGCCCGCCAGAAGTCGATGGCGAGGCGGTGCCGGGGGACGGCCAGACGTAGACCCTTGAGCTGCTCCGGGCTCTCCAGACCACTGCCGCCGCGGACCAGGATGACCTGGCGCTCCTCGATCCAGGTCAGGCCGATGAGCCGGGTGGCCTCGCCGCGCGAGCGGGCCCAGAGCGCGGGGACGTTCCCGCCCTCGCGGAACAGGCCGGTCAGCTCGTGGGTGAAGTGGTGGTCGGCGGAGACGTCGGCCGCCGCGTCCTGCAGGGACCGGACGCCGATCCCGTCGGGTGCGAACTCCTCGGTGAGCCAGCCCCGGTCGGCGGCGACACCGGTCGCGGTGGGCACCGGACACCGGGTGAACCAGATCGTGTCTGGCGCAGCTGTGGTCATGCGAAAGAGTTTGCTAGTAAATTGGTAGGAAATGCAAAGTATGTCCCGCGATGCGGGAAACCTTTGCGCCGCTGACCGCTGCTACCTGCTCATATCCCTCCCCACCCGAGAGAAGGAGATTCCCGCATGACGGCATCGAGCCGCGTGGACGGTGTCCAGTCGGTCCTGCGGGCGGTCGGGATACTCAACTGCTTCCGCGAGGGCGAGCCCGCGCTGACCGTCTCGGAGCTCGCCCGGCGGACGGACCTGTCCACCTCCACTGCGCACCGGCTGGCCCGCAGCCTGCTCGACACCGGATTCCTGGAGCAGGACACCGAGACCGCCTGCTACCGGCTGGGTCCTTCGATCACCGAACTCGGTCAGCTCTCCTTCCACCGGCGCGGCCTGCACAAGGTCGCCCCGGAGCTGGGGCAACTCGCCCGGGTCACCTCGGCCACCGTGGATCTGGCGGTCCGCAACGGCCCGCACGCGGTCATCCTGGCCGGGGGTTCCCTCAACCCCGACCGGGGAGTCGGCCTGCACCGCCCGCTCCACTCGACGGCGCTCGGCAAGGTCCTGCTCGCCTGGGCGCCGCCGGGGAACGGCGACCTCGCCGCGCTCGGCCCGCTCCAGGCCCAGACCCAGCGGACGATCATCGACCACGCCGCCCTCCGCGCCGAGCTGGACCAGGTGCGCCAGAGTGGCCACGCTCTCAACGACGAAGAGTCCTCGGAGGGCGTCCGCACCGTCGCGGTCCCCGTTCTGGACCGCGCCGACCGCGCCCGCTACGCCCTCGCCGTACGGGCGACGCCCCGGCTCATCAGCGACGCGCGAATCCCCTGGTTCGTCAAGCAGGCCCGCGCCTGCGCCCGCGTCCTGGAGGTGCTCCTGCTGCCTCCCGCCGAACGCCGCTGGCACTCGTGATCCGGCGGGCACGGCACCCCGGCTTCGACCTGCCGCACTGACGGCGAGTCATGAACCGGCGCAGACGATTATCACACCGGCCATTGATTCGCCGTTGGTCCGGAACGTATGTTCCTAGCAACATCCGAGTATGCCTCATGTTTTAGGGATTCTCCTATGCATGCACGTCTCAGGCGGACGATCACGGCGGCCTCCGCGCTGCTGATGGCCCTCGCGCTGACATCCCCCCTCGTACCGGCATCCGCATCCGTACCGACGTCCGCGGTCACGGCCGCGGCGGCCTACCCTCCCGACGACTACTGCCTCGGCGAGTGCGCCGACATCCTGCCCCCGGGCCAGAACGGCAACGCGACCCTGGCCGGGATCCTGGCCCACCAGTCGCTGGGGACGAAGCCCAAGCACAGCGACGACCAGCTCGGCAAGTACGCCAACCTCCTCTCCGGCTACACCGGGCTGACCAACGACCAGATCGCCAATTTCTTCAACGACGCCTCGTTCGGCGTCCCCGAGGGGCAGGTGGAGAGCACCATCAGCCCCCGCTCGGACGTGACGATCGTCCGTGACAAGGCGACCGGCACCCCGCACATCACCGGGACCACCCGCGAGGGCACGATGTTCGGCGCCGGGTACGCGGGCGCGCAGAACCGCCTCTGGGTGATGGACCTGATGCGGCACGTCGGCCGGGGTGAGCTGACCTCGTTCGCCGGAGGCGCGCCGGGCAACCGGGAACTGGAGCAGAGCGCCTGGCGCAACGCCCCGTACACCGAGGCGGACCTGCAGGCGCAGATCACCAGGCTGCGGAACGCCGGCCCCCGGGGCGCGCAGCTCTACACCGACGTCGAGCACTACATAGCCGGCATCAACGCCTACATCGACACCTGCATGGCCAACCGGGACTGCCCCGGTGAGTACGTGCTGACCGGGCACATGGACGCGATCACCAACGCGGGCGGCCCGGTGAAGTTCACCATGACCGACCTGGTGGCGATCTCCGGTGTCATCGGCGGCCTGTTCGGCGGCGGCGGCGGTGCGGAGATGCAGTCCGCGCTGGTCCGGGTCGCGGCCCGCGCCAAGTACGGCACGACGGTCGGCGACCAGGTCTGGGCGGCGTTCCGCGCGCAGAACGACCCGGAGACGACGCTCACCCTGCACGACGGCCAGAGCTTCCCCGCGGGGAACGCGCCCGCCGGAGCCACCGGAGTCGTCCTCCCCGACCCGTCGACGGCGCCGGTGAACATCGTCGAGAACAGGACCGGGTCGGCCACCACCCCGGCCTCGGCCCTGACCGCCAAGGGCATGCTGGACGGGCTGCTCGTCGACAACTCCAAGCCGGGCATGTCCAACGCCGTGGTGGTCTCGGCGGCCAAGTCGAAGACCGGGCACCCGGTCGCGGTGTTCGGCCCGCAGACCGGCTACTTCGCCCCCCAGCTGCTCATGCTCCAGGAACTCTCCGGCCCCGGCATCCGGGCGCGCGGCGCGGCCTTCGCCGGACTCAACCTCTACGTGCTGCTCGGCAGGGGCACCGACTACGCCTGGAGCGCGACCTCCAGCGGCCAGGACATCACCGACACCTACGCCCTGCAGCTCTGCGAGCCCGGCGGCGGCGCGGCCACCGTCGCGTCGAACCACTACCTCTACCGGGGCGTCTGCACCGCGATGGAGACGCTGCGCAAGACCAACTCCTGGAAGCCCACGGTCGCCGACTCCACCCCCGCCGGCTCGTACGACCTGGTGATCCAGCGCACCAAGTACGGGCTGGTGAGCTGGCGCGGCACGGTCGGCGGGCAGCCCACCGCCTTCACCACGCTGCGGTCGACCTACCACCACGAGGTCGACTCGGCGATCGGCTTCCAGATGTTCAACGACCCGGCCGCCATGGGCGACGCGACGGCTTTCAAGAACTCGGCCGCCACCATCGGCTTCGCGTTCAACTGGTTCTACGTCAACTCCACCGACTCGGCGTACTTCATGTCGGGCAGCACCCCGGTCAGGTCCTCGGTCTCCGACCCGAACCTGCCGATGACCGCCGACGCGGCCCATGAGTGGGCGGGCTACGACCCGGCCACCAACAGCGCGACCTACACCGCTCCCGCCACCCACCCGCAGGCGGTCAACCAGGACTACTTCGTCAGCTGGAACAACAAGCAGGCCAAGGACTACGGCGCCGCGGACGGCAACTTCAGCTTCGGGCCGGTCCACCGGGCCGACCTGCTGGACGCCCCGATCAAGGCGGCCCTGACCGGAAGCGGCAAGCTCGACCAGGCCGGCACCGTGAAGATCATGGCGGAGGCCGGCGTGACCGACCTGCGGGGCAAGAAGGTGCTGCCCGACCTGCTCCGGGTGATCAACAGCGCCGCGGTGACCGACCCGGCCCTCGCCTCCGCGGTCTCCAAGCTCTCCGCCTGGACGTCGTCGGGTTCCAGGCGGCTGGAGACCTCGCCGGGCAGCAAGGCCTACGCCCATGCCGACGCGATCCGCGCGTTCGACTCGTGGTGGCCCAGGCTGGTCCGCGCGCAGTTCAAGCCGGGACTGGGAGACGGCCTGTACCAGTCGCTGGTCAACGCCCTCCAGATCAACGAGTCCCCCTCGGGCCATCAGCAGGGCGACCAGTCCACCCTGCCCACCTCCGCGAACGAGGCTCAGGCGCACAAGGGCTCGGCGTTCCAGTACGGCTGGTGGGGCTATGTGAGCAAGGACCTCAGGAGCGTGCTCGGTGACCAGGTCACCGGGCCGCTGCCCGCCAGGTACTGCGGGGACGGCACGGTGGCCGGCTGCCGCACCGTCCTGCTGAACAGCCTGTCGGAGGCGCTCGCCGAGCCCGCGGCGACGACCTACCCCGGAGACGACGTGTGCGCGGCGGGCAACCAGTGGTGCGCCGACGCCGTCGAGCAGTCGCCGCTCGGCGGGATCACGCACTCGCTGATCTCCTGGCAGAACCGGCCGACCTACCAGCAGGTCCTGTCCTTCCCGGCCCGCCGGGGCGACGCGATCACCAACCTGGCGGAGGGGAGGACGGCCAAGTCGTCGAGCAACCAGCTCCTCTACCCGGCGAGCAGGGCCGTCGACGGCAACCCGACGACCCGCTGGTCGAGCTCGTCCAGCGACAACCAGTACCTCCAGGTCGACCTCGGTTCCGCCACGACCGTGGGCAGGGTCATCCTGCGCTGGGAGGCGGCCTACGGGGCCGCGTACTCGATCCAGACCTCGACCGACGGCTCCACCTGGACCACCGTCTACTCCACCACCGCCGGAAACGGCGGTGTGGACAACGTGACGTTCACCCCGACCACCGCCCGCCACGTCCGCATGCAGGGCGTCACGCGCGGGACGACGTACGGCTACTCCCTCTACGAGCTGGAGGTATACCCCCGATAAGGCACGCCCTGAGGTAGCGGACGGCTCCGTCAACCGGTCACCAGTTGGCGACCTCGAACATCGCACCTGGACGGATGTCCCCGNG